>CAVOEZ010000338.1:0-5402 GCA_963694355.1 Latescibacteria bacterium UBA2968
GAACCTGTCCCACGCTGCCAGCTACTTTACCGGACGTGGACCGGGAATCGGTTCAGAATGCCTGACCGAGACTGAAATAGATCTGACGTTTTCCGACTTCAGCGTCTTCGCTGAGCCTGTAGGCCAGATCCAGACGAAGTGGCCCGATTGGGCTGAGATATCTGATGCCATATCCCATTGAAACCTTGAGGCGCGCGAGATCGAAGGCTCCGACCTGATCAACACCCACATTCCCTGCATCCAGATATACAGCGGTACCGAGAAAAGGCAAAATCCTGGTGCGAATTTCCAGACTGGCCTCAATCAGACTCAGCCCGCCGGTAGCCAAACCTGCCTGATCCCTGGGGCTGAGCTGATTCAAGCTCCACCCGCGCACACTGTTGGCGCCTCCGGAGAAAAAACGTTCGAAGTTCGGCACGCTGGACCGACCCGACAGTTCGTGTATCACACCTCCGGCTATTCGCATTGCCAGTACGCTTCGCCACCGCACCGGTCTGTAAAATCTGCCCTCACCTGTTACCTTTAATAGTTCTTGCCTGGATTTGAACAGAAACCCGGATTCCTTAAGTGCTATGTGGGCCATTACACCGCGTTGTGGATTGAAGAAGTCATCTCTGCTGTCTTCCTGATATTCGATCACAAAATTGGTACGTGTGCTATCTGCCTTAAAGTCTACGAGATCACCTCGCACCTGAAAAATCAGTCTTCCTGTGGCCCTGTATGTTCGTTCGATCGATGCGCTGGACCCCAATTTTTTTACTCGTATTTCTTGTGGTCTCTCCTGCTCCACGAACGCGGAAAGATGAAGCCAGGTCTTGCTGCCGAATATGTAAGGCTGCCGAAGATTGAGCGTGGTCCCCAGCTTCAAAGCCGAGGCCTCCGCCTCTATCCCAAATTGTCTGGCCCCACCGAAAAAATTGCGGTGCTGCCAGGCAAATGACCCTCGAACCCGTTCTTCCGTATCATAACCGCCTCCAAGTTTCAGCTTTCGAGGCTGCCGCTCCCTGACCGCCACAAGGATGTCTACTGGAGTAACAAGGCCCACGCTGTCAGGCAATCCGATCGAGACCGATCGAAATGCGCCCGACCTGTAAAGCTGTCTTTGACTACTGAGGAATTTGCGTTTCCTGAACAAATCACCTTCAGAAAAGGTCAACCCACGCCGGATGACGCCCGCCGCTACCTTGTTGTTCCCTTCGGTCCTGACTTTCCCAATTACACATAGCGGACCGGGACGGGCAGAAAAAAACACCCTGGCCTCCAACACGTCCAGTTTCACTTCTACTTTGACCGAGACCTCCCCAAAGGGGAACCCGTTGTTTTGCAACAAGGAGGTTAGCATCCTTTGATCCTGCTCCACCCCGCCACGTCTGACAAGGGGAAGGCCGACGACCGTTTTCAGATTCTCAATCGCCGCAAGGCTGTCTCTGCCTAACTCTACGGGCAAACCGACCACGTCTACATCTGCAACTCGAACTGGTTCACCTTCTGAAATTAAAAGTTCAATGTGGATCACACCGGGCCGAGGACGTCTCATTACCGTATCGATCGCTGCGTGATAGAATCCGACATTCTTGTAATGAGAGATCACTCTTCCCAAATCGGCAATGAATATGCGTCTTTTGAAAGGGCTGCCCTTCACCCAGGGCAGCCATGAAAAAAAAGAGCCCTGCCGGGTAAGCATGATGGACTTTAGTTCGCTCCCGGACACGGCTTTATTTCCCTGTAAACTCAACATCTCTACAAGAGTCGCCGATCTTTTCGATTCAGCGTTGCAGTCGCCGGGAAAAGCCCACAGAGCAACCACAATGATCCAGCGCATCAAATTCTTCTCTCCACTACACGTAAAAGGTCATCCGCCCACTTTGTGCAATTTCAACAAATTGGTTTCGGCCTGCGCAGTTATGGGCGCGCCGGCAAGGATGGCCATAATATCGCCTACACTCAATTTGCCCTCAACAAGTAAACGCGCCTCCACTTCGTCCACCATCCTGTCCGTATCTTCAACGAGATCCATCAGTCTTGGTTCCACCCCCCAGCACAAACAAAGCTGTCGCCAGATCTGCTGATTCGGAGTGAATGCCACAATTGCGGTTGGAGGACGCCTTTTCGAAATCAGCCTGGCTGTGGAGCCCGACTGGGTAAACGCCACGATCACCTTGGCCTGGACCGCGTCGGCTGCCGTAACTGCCGCGTAGCCTATTGCATCTGGAAAGGAGAGCACCTCGTCCTCTTTGAATCTTCGTCGGTCCGGAGGAGCGGAAAACAGGCTGGCCTCGGCCGTTTCAACGATTCTTCCCATCATCTTAACAGTTTCAACAGGGTACTTTCCTACTGCAGTCTCGCCTGAGAGCATTACGGCATCCGAACCGTCGAAAATCGCATTTGCAACATCAGAGGCCTCCGCACGCGTAGGTCGTGGATGTTCCGTCATCGACTCCAGCATCTGTGTTGCTGTGATCACAAGTTTACCAGAACGGTTGGCCGCAGCAATGATTTGCTTTTGCACCACTGGAACCGCTTCAGGCGAAAGTTCCACGCCCAGATCACCGCGAGCGACCATCACCCCGTCCGAAATCTCCAATATGGCCTCCAGCTTGTCCACCGCTTCAGCGCGCTCCAGCTTGGCGATTACAGGAATCTCCGCTCCCGCGTCTGCAATAAGTCGCTTAACTTCTATCACATCGGCCGGATCACGAACAAATGACAGGGCAACGAAGTCAACCTCATTTTCGATGCCGAAGGCCAAATCCTCTCTGTCCTTGTCGGTCACGGACGGTGCACTGACCTTTACGCCCGGCAGATTGATGCCTTTGTGGGCGGATAATATGCCACCCACAACGACAGTACACTTCACATCTTCATCCTGAACTGCCTCCACTCGCAACTCGATCTGACCATCATCCATCAGCAGCCGGTCGCCCGGGCCGACGTCGTTTGGCAGCCGAGAGTATGTGGTTGAGACAAGACCAGCTCTTCCAGGAACATTCCTGGTGGTGATCACAAGTGAGGCACCCACTTCGAGCCGAATAGGGGTCTCAATGTTGCCCACACGAATCTTGGGACCCTGCAAGTCCTGCAGAATCGCCACAGGTTGGTTCAGAATGTCCGACGCTTCCCGCACTGTCTTGACAGACAAGGCGTGATCTTCATATTTGCCGTGTGAAAAATTCAGCCGCAGCACATTGGCCCCGGCAGCGATCAGTCCCTGCACAACGTCGGACGACCTGCTCGCTGGACCCAATGTGGATACGATCTTTGCCCTGCGCATGGAGGTTCTCCCGAAAGAAATTAATCGTTCATCGCCTCAAGAACATACCTTTTGCAGTTACACCATACAACTGTTTTTATGGAAGATGCGATCATCTCACAGGCCCACAAGGATCCACACGAAACAAAAAAAGTCCCCTCCGGAGATGTACCGGAAGGGACCTTGCCTCAGTCCAGCACATCAGGCAGCGGCGGAGTTCTCAGGAGCGGCGTGCGTTACGGTCAGTGTGTCGTCCGCAACACCCACCACAATTGTCGATCCTTCAACGACCTCTCCGCCAATCAGGGCGCGTCCGATTCTGGTTTCCAGTTCTCGCTGCAAATACCGCTTGAGCGGGCGAGCACCGTAGACCGGATCGTAGCCTTTCCGGGCGATGAACGCCCGTGCCTCCTCCCCGATCTCCAGACCAATATTCCTGTCCTGCAGACGGGCCCTGAGATCTACTGCAAGCAATTCAACTATTTCTGACAACTCACTCTCCGTCAAGGGCTTGAACAAGATCGAATCATCCACTCTGTTCAAGAACTCAGGCCTGAAGTGATGCCTCAGCTCTTCCATTACTGCATTGCGTGAGTCTTCGTCAATTTCGCCGTTGCTCATTACGCTCTCGAGCAAATGCTGCGAACCTATATTGGACGTCATAATGATCACCGTATTCTTGAAGTCCACTGTCTGCCCCTGGGCGTCGGTCAACCTCCCGTCATCCAGGATCTGCAGGAGTGTATTGAACACATCCGGATGCGCTTTCTCGATTTCGTCGAACAAAATCACACAATAGGGACGCCGTCGTACTGCCTCCGTCAACTGTCCGCCTTCCTCATATCCTACATACCCCGGAGGGGCCCCGAGCAACCTGGACACTGCGTGGCGCTCCATGTATTCGCTCATATCGATGCGAACCATATTGTCTTCACTATCGAACAGGGCTTCTGCAAGCGTCTTGGCCAGTTCCGTCTTCCCCACGCCGGTCGGGCCAAGGAAGATAAAGGACCCGATGGGTCTGCGCGGATCCTTGATGCCGGAACGGGCCCGGATCACTGAATCGGCAACCCGCGTTACCGCCTCGTCCTGCCCAACCACCCGGCGGTGCAGAATCTCGTCCAGCCGCAGGAGCTTTTCCCGTTCCCCCTCGACCAGCCGGGTCACAGGAACGCCCGTCCAGCGAGACACCGTTTCGGCAATTTCCTCTTCGGTAACCTCTTCGCGCAGGAGTGTTTTGGTATCGTCCCGTTCCTCCATTCGTTTTTCTTCTTCTGCAATCCTTCTTTCCAGCTCAGGCAACCGACCGTGTTTGAGTTCTGCGGCGCGATTCAGGTCATACTGGCGCTCTGCCTCTTCGATTTGTCGCCTCACACTTTCAATTTCTTCTCTAACTGCCCTTACCTTACCTATGGTTTCCTTTTCAGTCTCCCACTGTGCGCGCATCGAGTCGGACTGCGTCTTGAGGTCCGCCAGCTCTTTCTGGAGTAGCGCCAGCCGTTCCCTGCTCGTCTGGTCTTTCTCCTTCCCAAGCGCCGCTTCCTCGATCTCCAACTGCATCTTGCGCCGAGTCACGGCATCCAGTTCCGCCGGCATCGAATCGATCTCGGTTCTTACTGTGGCACACGCCTCGTCCATCAGATCGATCGCCTTGTCCGGCAGAAAGCGGTCCGAGATGTATCGATTCGACAAGACCGCCGCACTGACCAAAGCATTGTCCTGAATGCTCACGCCGTGGTGGAGTTCGTATCGCTCGCGCAATCCCCGAAGGATCGAAATGGTATCTTCCACCGTAGGTGGCTCCCGCCAGCACTGGCTGGAAACGACGTTCGAGGGCAGCATCCTTTTCGATATGTTTGCGGTATTCGTCCAGTGTGGTTGCCCCGATACAGTGCAGTTCTCCCCGAGCGAGCATTGGCTTGAGCATATTCCCGGCATCTGTAGAACCTTCGGTGCGTCCAGCACCCACGATATTGTGGACTTCATCGATGAACAGGAGCGTACGACCTTCGCTCCCCTTGATCTCAGCCAGCACCGCCTGAAGTCGCTCCTCGAATTCGCCTCGATACATGGCGCCGGCCATCAACGCACCCATATCGAGCGAGAAAATCGAGCGGTCCTTCAACCACTCAGGCACATCACCCCGGACGAT
>CAVOEZ010000339.1:0-5398 GCA_963694355.1 Latescibacteria bacterium UBA2968
ACCCACAGCATCGGTCTCTGGCTGGTTTACACACGGGCTGCCGAAGAGAACACCAACGTGATGCGATGGAGAGCTCCGCTTTATATGGCCGAAGTGGACACGGATAACCTCTGCCTGATACGCGAAACGGAACAGGAAGTTTTTCCACTCTTAGGGGATGGCGTGAACGACCCGACGCACGTGGCCAGAATGGGGAATTTCATGCCGGCGAACGCCACAGTGGAAGAATCGTGGGTCACCGTAGGAGAAACCCTTCCGGAAGATGGGTGGAAGGGAGATACGCTGCTGGCTCGAATCAAATGGACCCGTCCAAATTACGAACTGTCCTGGAAAACCTACAATTAATGGATAGATCCATCTCAAGGAGAAATCTATGTCGAATCCCGTCCTGAAATCCCTGCAGCCCTGGGCGCCGCATCCCAAGGCAGCGCCGCTTACCGAAAGAAGCGGGGATACACTGGCCGTTGCAGCAAATGGTACCCGTACCTGTGTAGGTGGCTGGCAGGCAGAATTCGAAGGCACCCGTGGGAGGAAGGCCTACCGCGTTACCTGGGAAGTTCGTTACCAGGATCTCGATCACGAACGGGATTCACTGAGGTGCAAGGCATTCTGGGGCGAGATGTCACCCGATGATGCAACCGTGAGGAGCAGTACTGTTCCAGCGTGGGATTATCTGGTTCCCCACAGAGTTTCGAAAGACACTCTCCGCTTCACCCGCATCCTGGTTGCCCCGAAAGGCGCCAGGCAACTTACCTTGCGCTGCTCCTTCCGGTGGTCCACAAAAGGAGAGTCCACGTGGCTTTTGCCTGTGGTCGATCCGGTAGACAGACCGGAATCTCCCCGTCCTGTCAAGGTCGCCGTAGTCACAGGAAAGGCTGATGCACGGAGAGGGAAAATTTCCTCGATCCAGGACAACATCGATTACTATGCCCCGCTTTGTGAGGCGGCTTGCGCGAAGGGAGTAGATCTGGTGGTCCTGCCGGAAATAGCTCTGCAGTGGCAGGTCCAGGGCAGCCCCATTGACCTGGCAGTCGAACTCCCCGGACCGGAGACGGAAGTATTCGCGGAGATCGCCCGGAAGCACAGCAATTTCCTGCTCCTGGGACTGATCGAGAGAGATGGCGATGCCGTCCACAATACAGCAGCCCTCCTTGGGCCCGACGGCGAACTCGAAGGCCGATACCACAAAGTACATCTGGCCGTAGGTGGAGAAAGCGAATCCGGTATCCTTCCCGGACAAGACTTCCCCATGTTCGATACGGTCATCGGTCGTATGGGCTGTAATATCTGTATGGACAGCTCCGCCGCAGAGTCTTCCCGTATGGTCGGCCTCAGCGGCGCCGACTTCCTCCTGCTGCCCATCATGGGAGATCACCGCGCCAGTAGATGGAGTCCGGGGTCACCTCTGTTCAGTGAAGACCGTTGGAAGGCCATCATGAGAACACGAGCGATGGACAATCAGCTCTGCATGGTCGTCGCTCGAAATTACGGTCCAGGAAGCTGTATCATCGACCGCAAAGGGGAAATTCTGGCTTGGAACGAAGGAGACCGCGACCACATCATAGCCACAGTGGAACTTGAAGATGGTTATCGGACGTGGAACAGTGGATGTTTCCGCGAAGTCAACTGGATGCAGCGTCGTCCACACGTTTACAACGCCTACGTCGACGAGGAAAACAAGGGCTCCTTACTTTCAGGCGTGTATTGATCATCAATTTGGAGACCAACGAAAAAGGGCCGGAAAAGATCATCTTCCTGGCCCTTCTGCTATCACAGACATATGAGATGTCGGCTACCTGAAATGAAACAAGAGCACGCCTGCGGCCACGGCTACATTCAATGAATTCACACCGGCAGCGATCGGAATCGTAACAGACACGTACGCAAGTTCCCGCAGCTGCGAACTCACACCGAAGGTCTCGTTACCCATCAAGAGTGTGGGTTGGCCCGCATCACTCACTTCCCGGTAAGGTGTTCCGGTCAGATCTGCGCACAGAACCCGTACATCCGAATCCTTCAGATCCTGTAAAAGTGCAGCAAGGTCTTCATTCCGAAAAGTTGGCATCCGAAAAATAGACCCCCGGGAGGCTCGAACAACCTTCGGATTGTAGAGTTCCACGGATCCCTTAGACAAGAAAATGCCGCCTGCTCCCGCCGCCTCGGCCGTACGTTGAACCAGGCCCAAATTATTCGGATCTCGCAATTCGTCAAAAAGCAGCAGTGGCGCACCTGATTTGAGCACGTCCTCCCGTTTCCATTCCTGCATTCGAACAACGCCCAGTACCCCTTCCGGATTCTCGTATTCACCCATATGTTTGAGTGCTCGCCGGTCTGTCTGCTGAATCAGAATTCCCCGCGCCATCCCCTTCTCGAGCATCTTCTGCAGCCCTTCATCCTGCCGCACGGCTTCCCTGTCGAAAACAAGCTGATCAACTGGTGCATCCGAATCGAGCGCCTCCTCGACCAGACGCACACCTTCGATCATAAATTTGCCTTCGGCATCCCGTCCTTTTCTGTGTTTCAGTGACAGGATATTTTTTGCGTTCTTTACGGCCATAAGTACAAAACGGCACGTACCGGCTTGAACCTCACCGCCGGCACCCGCCGTCTCCCCGGTTGAATTGGATCAGCCCTCGGAGGGCTTCTTGGCGTCTTCGTGGCTGATCGAGTCCCGCAGCTCTTGAAGCTCCGTCCATATCTCGCGCTCGCGCTTCGACATATTCAGAAAATATAGCAGGATTGCTGCCCAGATAATCGAATATGCCGCTGCCACGTATTCCAGAAACTGCATGGTGATTCCTTCCTTCTTTGGAGAGATCGCACCTCTTTGTTACCGGATCACGATTCGCCCATCTGTCCCAACAGGGTCTTGCGGTCCTTCACCTCTGCCTTCAGCGACTCGAGCTCGTCCCTTGCCTTCTCTATCGAAACCCGCTTGAACAGGATAGCGAAGAACAGGATAATAAACGTCAGCGTACAGAAATAGAATGCCATTTTCATATCCGGTGGGAGACCCACTTTGTCTCCCCGGATAACCTGGGGGTGGTGACTGCGCCACAGGCGGGTTGAATAATGGATCAGAGGCGCATCCAGAAATCCTATAATCCCGAGAACTGCCCTGAATTTTGGACTTTGCAGCGATTCCTCACTGTAGTTCTTCAGCATGAGATAGGCGACATATATCAACCACAGCACCAGCGTCAACGTAAGTTGATAGTCCCAAACCCACCAGGCGCCCCACACGGGTTTCGCCCAGAGCGGCCCGGTCAACAAGACCAGTGTACAGAACAGAAGACCGACTTCCGCAGAACAGGATGCCCAGATGTCAAACCGCTTTTCCCGTTTCCAAAGGTAGAGCACACTGAAAATAAACACCAGGAAAAACCCGGCATACATAGCAAAAGCAGAGGGTACATGGAAATAGAAAATCTTCTGGGCAAGACCCATCTTCCTTTCCATACTGGCGAATACAAGCGCCATATAAGGAGCGACCAGCATGCCAATCAACGCAAGACCACCCAGAACTGAAGTTAACAAATAAGGTCGCTTACCCATCTCTTACTCCTCCACCACATAATCGAACAGCATAAGGCAGGCTGTCGTGAACAGCAGCGCAAATGCGCCTCCGAGCTTCAGCCACGCACCAACCTCGGATAAAGGCTCGCCCGCAAGGATCGCACGAAATGTCTCTACAGCAGCGAGTAGCGCGGGAATTAGCACCGGTAGCGAAAGCATTGGGAGCAACGCTTCCTTCAATCGTGTGTTGATCGACATGGCGGCAAACAGCGTTCCTATGGAGGCGAAACCCAGTGTTCCCAGAAAAAGGGGCAGGACCAGACGATGCAGATGATTCAGAACGGGAATGTTCAGGAAAATCTCCAAAAGTGGAAGCATCAAGGCCTCCATACAAATCATTGTGGTAAAATTGGCCAGCATCTTCCCGAGGAAAATTGCACCCCTGTCCGCAGGCGATAACAGAAGACCCATCATACAATCATTTTCGCATTCCATCGTAAATGATCGCGTGAGACCAAGCAACCCTGCGAATGTCACGGAGATCCAGAAAATCCCCGAGGCGGCGGTTTGCATGATCGGAGATCCGGGTTTGAATGCGAAATTGAAGATCAACAGAACCAGAAACCCGAAAAAAACCATGGCGCTCAGGCGCTCTTTGGTCCTCAGTTCCGTCTTCAAATCTTTCAACAGGATTGCGGTAGCCTGCTGGAAAAAGGAGGGCATCAACCGATCCTTTCCTCAGTTTTGAATGGCACCAGCATAGATCCCCTCGAATGCTTCCGTGGACAAACCCTCGCTTTCGCCGCGGCTTGTAACCCGTCCGCGATTCAGAATCACGAATTGGTCCGAAAGCTTCAGCCCCAGATATAGATCGTGGGTTACCAGCACCACCGTTCGGCCGGCTTCCCGAAGACCCATCAGCAAATCACTCAGCATGGTGCGCGCGGAAGCATCCAGGCCTGTAAAAGGTTCATCGAGCAGCAAAATCGCAGGTTCGTGCAGCGTGGCCCTGGCAATCGCGAGGCGCTGTTTCATACCTCGTGAAAATACTCGCACCCGGTCATGCTCACGTCCCTCCAGCCCGACTGCCTCGAGAGATATCTGTACACGGTCCTTCAGATCGGGAAGACCGTACAATTTGCCGTAGAAAATCAAATTCTCTGCAGCTGTCAAATCTTCGTAAAGGAGTGTTTGGTGGGAGATCAGGCCAATGGCAGATCGAACACGTTCTGGTTCCTGCTGCGTGTCCACACCTCGTATCCTGACCTTTCCAGTCGAAGGTTTACCCAGTGTGGCGATCAGACGCAGGAGTGTGCTTTTTCCCGCTCCATTGGGGCCGAAAAGCACCAGGGAACTTCCTTCGTTCACCTCGAGATCGACACCACGCAGCGCGATCAGATGCCCAAAGCGCTTTTCGACACCCTCCAGTGCGACTGCCGGTATGGTCCCATCCACGTCAGATAGCTGTCCATTCTATATGCGTCAAGTGCTATTGGAAAGGTGTCACGCGTCCGAATCGGAGAGATCCACGATCTCCGCTATGAGCGCCTCGCGTAGTGCACGGTAATCTTCGTCCTCGAGCTGCCCGTCTTCGTGCCGATCATCCAGATCGGCGATCTGCTGAAGCAATGTCTTTCTCCTGTCCCGCAATCCGGATTCGATCATTTCCGAGTTACCCGCACTCGGACGTTTTCTGTAGAATATCGCAAGCAGACCAAAAGCAAGGGCCAGCGCTCCCAGCGACCACTTCAGTGTGTCTTTCGAAAGATATTCCTCGATATCAGTGGAGGGAACACCCAGCCGCAGAATGATCTGACCACCCTTTTCCAGAGCCGTTCCCCTGAACCTGCGGAAATTTTGCTGTTGAAACGCCACCTCACCG
>CAVOEZ010000340.1:0-5393 GCA_963694355.1 Latescibacteria bacterium UBA2968
GGCCTTCTTTCTCCAGCAGGCGGGCGAGCATCAGCTGGCCGATGGCGTTGTCCTCCGCAATCAGTATATTCAGCTTCTTTCCTGTGCGCCTGATGTCTCTATTTTCTTGCCTGGAACTTACAGACTCACCATCTGTGATTTGGAATTTTGCCGAAAAATGAAAGGTACTTCCCTGACCCTCTACACTTTCAACCCGAACACTTCCACCCATCATATCGACCAGTTGAGAAACGATCGCAAGACCCAGCCCCGTTCCACCGTATCTTCTTGTTGTGGAACCATCCGCCTGTGCGAAGGATTCGAAAATCATCTGCTGCTTGCCTTCAGGGATACCGATTCCGGTATCAAGCACCGAGACCTGCAGTTCGATGTCCTGCTCCCGTTGAGTGGCTATCCGCGCTTTGACTTCGATGTGACCCTCGGATGTGAACTTCAGTGCGTTTCCTATGAGATTGACCAGTATCTGCTGGAACCGTCCCGAATCCCCCACGACCCACTCCGGCAGATTCCCCTGGATCTCCGATCTGAATTCCAGGCCTTTCTGATTCGCCCTGGGGGTGTACATCCGAACGGTCTTTTCGATCTCCTCTTTGGGATTGAACGGCTCGAGGTCCAGTGCGAACTTACCAGCCTCGATCTTGGAAAAATCCAGAATATCATTGATTATATTGAGCAACGAATCCGCTGACATTTTAACCAGTTCGAGATACTCCTTCTGCTCAGCGTCGAGGTCAGTGTCAAGTACAAGGTCCGTCATCCCGAGCACCCCGTTCATGGGAGTACGAATCTCGTGACTCATATTGGCCAGAAATTCACTTTTTGCCTTGCTGGCCTCTTCAGCAACTTCCTTTGCCTTCTGCAATTCCAAATTTCGACTCTCAAGCCGTTCCAGATCCTCCACTCGGGATATCCCGAGTGAAAAGATCTGTGTGAGCTGCTCCAGCAACTGTACATCCCCTTCAGAAAAGGCATCCAGATTTTCACTGGCAACGGAAAAAACGCCACGTGGGAACGGCACATCCAGCATACTTCTGAGCCGATGTCCTGAAAATTTGTCCATGAATCTTTCCACTTCGCCGGGCAATTCCTTCTCTACATCACGCCAGTGCAGAATCTCGTTTTCCTGCCAGCTTCTGACCAGCGTACTGCTCCTTCTGCGTTCCGAAACCGAAATAGGCCCATCTGGACCAAATCGAAAGGTTTCCACAATTCGGGCATCCGGGTCGATCACTCTGTGGATTCCCATAACATCCAGATCCAGCCCAAGACCCTTCAACCCCTCATAACATACCGCCAATACGTTTTCCAGGTCCGACGGCTGTCTCATTTCCTGAACAGACCTGCTGATCCTCAATGACACGCCCTGGTGGACCACAAGTTGTGTAAGGTCCGCCTGACTCCTTCGCAAGGCGCTCTCAGTCCGTTCGTGCCCGGAGACTTCCTGTTCCAGAGCAATTGTCTGTTCCGCGAGCTTAGTGTTGGCTCCTCTGAGCCGATTATTGCCGACAAGAATCCGAACGGTCTGAGTGCCTGCAATCCCGATGAACACGGCAACCAGCCCGATCAGCCAGGGGGTCTGCCAGATCGGTGGAAGTACGGTGAAGGCCGCTACTGCCGGCGTCGGGTCGATATTGAAATCTCGGTCCCTGCTCCGAACCTCGAACCGGTAAGTTCTGGTCTTCAGGGCAAGAAATACGTTACTGGTCCTGGTATTAAATGGCGTCCAGGCGCCATCGTCCATCCTGTACGAATACTGGATTTCATCATCCGGAGTCGCCCGCCACGGATCCGCACCCTTCCAGGAAATGGCCGTGTTACCCGGCTGAGAAACTTCCTCCAGACCAGAAAGGATCTCCGTTTCCGGTGGAATCTGATCGGGTTGGTACCGAATCGTGCGGCCTTCGGATGCGTTGATCCATATGCTGCCATCACGCGCCCCCCGGAGTCTTCCCCGAACTTCCTTCGGCAACGCGAGAGAGGTCCAGGCCTGCCCATCAAAGCGACTGATTCCGGTGGGCGTCGACACCCACACACTGCCATTCTCCATCGCCAGAATCGACCGGACATAATTGTCAGCAAGGCCGTTTCGGACCGTAAATTGAGCCCATTTATTTTCGTGATATCGGAACACGCCATTCGTGCGAGTTCCCTCCCAAAGACTGCCCGGGGTCCCGTGGATACTCTGAATCCAGTCTGTTAGCCCATCCGGTTCCAGAACGCTGGACCATTCCCCATTCCTTTCCACACGCAACCCTTGCTGACCGCTCCAGATTTCTCCTGTGCCGGCCTGCCCAACCGCGTAGGGTGCAGTGGGTGCTCCGGCTGTTGGCTTATGGTGCCTCCACACCAGACCGATTTTGCCAGGATAGACCTGAAGCACCCCGCCCAGTTGTCCCGCTTGGGTGTCGACTCTTCTTGAAGCGCCGAACCAGACAGTACCACCTTCAGCTCCAAAAATTGACCCGGGATTGATTCCCGTAGCCAGGGCCGGATGGACATCCCGAGTCCAGACAGAACCATCGAACCAGGCGGTTGCCGCGGATCCTTCATGACTTCCGGAAGCCCAGACCGTTCCTTCGTCGGACACGACAACGGCAGTTGCCTGGTCCATGAGCCCATCTTCCACGCCATACCTCAGCCAGACACCGGCCTTGTGCGAAACCAGCCTGCCGTCCAGCGAACTGAACCATTGGGTTCCATCGCTCCCTTCTGCATAAAAATGCAGCTGCTTGTATATCCGCCATCTCGGCGTGTCGGCATCCAGCCACATTGCCCGCTGTCCAAGTCCGGCCACCCATAAAGCACCTTCCCTGGTTTCCAGAAGCCGGAGGCGATGGTTCGGAATAGACAGGCTCCTCGGCGAATGGACAACCCAGTTTCCTTCTTTCATGGCATGGAGACTGAACCCGCCGATCCAAACCGTTCCGTCCCGCGTCTGGAGCAGTGACGTGTTGGAATTTCCACCCCCAAACGCCGCCAGATCCAGACGGTACCACCGATTGCCATCAAATCGACTGACCGCTCCAGGGCCATTCGTTGTGATCCAGATTTCGCCGTTTTGAATCTGGGAAAGGGTGGGACCGTAAGAAACGTCTACACCATTGTTTGCATCATACTTCGTCCAGATATTTCTGGAACCTTCTTTTCTATCCAACACCACAATGGTTCCATCCCAAAGACCCATCCAGATTGCACCGGACCGGTCTTCGATGAGGTCGAACACATGAAAGCCTTTTAGCTTCCCAGCCGTCGGGCCACGCTTAACGACAACGCTTCGTCTATTTCCGTCCCGCTCAACCTGGAGATTGACCGCCGAGCCCATCGATCCGTTCAGCCCTTGTTGCGACAATTCACGTTCACCTTCGATACTCGTAATCCGATCTCCGGCACCGAGCCCTGCATCCTCTCCCGTTCCTCCTGGCGCCACCGACCAGATCACCAGGGGGCTTCGTCCCCGGCGTAGGCCCAGCCATCCCCCTTCGGCCAGGGCAACTCCGATTCCAAAATCGGTCGGCACCTTCGAAGGTGCCGTTAGCGGAGCAGACCACGGATGTCCGGTAATAACACGCGCTGGAACCAGGTTGATATGCAGTTCAGGCGCAACGCACCCCATGCTGTGGCCGCCCAGATACTCCCGTCCGAGGCCTCGATCATCCGATCTACCGGCCAGGGCAGTCCGACCTGACGAGGAAAAACACGATGCCACAAGCCCTCCGAAAACTGTACGATGCCCATGTCACTGGCGGCGTAGATCCTGCCATCGCCTGTACTACATAATGCATTAATGGGTTCTCCGTGTAAACCACTTGAAACGGTAAATGTCTTCCACTCCAACCCATCATACCTGATCACACCCTCTTCGGTGCCAAACCACATGGATCCGTCTACACCTTCAGCCATACACCTTAACCCCATACCATTCAGTTCGGGAAAGGTCCGCCACCGCCACGGCTCCAGGGCCGGATCGGCGAGCGCGGGGGAGTATGGGGTGACGCAATGTGCGGAGGTCGCGCTTAAAAGCCACACGGTCACACAGAATTGTAAGATGTTGTGGATTCTTGTATGCATAGTGGATTTATTTTTGCAGCGTGGATCTGACAACCGTGGGACACCTGTGCAAGCGGATTTGCTCTTGAAAACCTCAAGCGTATAGTGTATAATCCAAATGACAACCGGCCGGTGTCGTACACCGACCGGTTGAAGCCGTATCCTATTGTTTTTCAACCACAATCCAGGCAGCGCACCTCGTCGAAAATCCGGGCATGTTCTGCCGGTTCGTCAATCGCGAAGTTCACCAAACAGCGCATCGCCTTCGAGCCGTCTTCCAGCCCAAACTTTTTGGCCATCTCCTCAAGAAACAACATCTGGTGTTTGCTTAGATACACCTCGTATTTGTGCTTGTCCTGCATATTCGATTATCCTCCGATCAGGCCTGATGTTGCCATTTAGGTAGAGATATGATAGGGTATCTCCAGAGGGTTGTCAATCCCGGATTGCCAGGCAAACAGGCCCCCTTATCCCTGCTGACCTTCCAGCCGTTCTGACCTGCTCCGAGGCCCGAAAATGTCCATTTTACATACGTTTATCACAATTGATCTGGAAACTACGGGTCTGGATCCGAACGATGCTGAAATCCTTGAAATAGGTGCCGTTCGAATGGATCATGGCGAGATCAAGGACACATTCCAGTCTTATGTGAAGCCGAAAGCGGGCATACCTGAAGAGATCATCAGCCTGACCGGAATCACCGAATCTACTGTGGCAGATGCGCCTGCTGCTGACATCGTTCTGGATAAGCTATTGGAATTCATGGGAAATACACCTGTAATTGCACACCATGGCCGATTCGTAGAGCGTTTCCTTTCAGCACAGGCCTCCGTCACTTTCCACAATACCCTCCACAGTGCGCGAGATCTCGCCCGAACCGCGCTTCCGGGATTGCTTGACCACAAGTTGGAGTCGTTGGCCGCTCATTTCGGTATCGAGTCCAACCATTCCCAGAAGGCGCTTGGGGACGCTGAGGTTCTTGCGGGTGTCTACGCATCGGTTGTGGACCACCTGCGTGGAGTTTCTTTGGGCATCAAGCAGCAATTGCTGCAGCTGGTTCAGGGCACCAGATGCGATCTCATCCCGATTCTGATAGACCTTGCAAATGAAGCAATCAAGACCGAGTTCCTTTCCAGAATCCCTGGTGGCCAGCTCCCAACCTTGCCTGTGGCAGGTAACCTCGGAGGAGAGGAAGTCGATTCCATTCCGGCAATGGACAAAAGACCTCTGGATGTCGAAGCAATCGCCGCTTTGTTCGAACCGGAAGGGCTCTTCGACAAACGTATCCCTGACTACGAATTTCGTCAGGAACAGGTTGAAATGGTCCGTGCGGTATCTGAATCCAT
>CAVOEZ010000341.1:0-5377 GCA_963694355.1 Latescibacteria bacterium UBA2968
GCAATATCTACTTTTTCGTAGATCACGAAGGGGCTACCTGGCACATGAAGGATTATATGTTGCTGGATAGCCAGATAAATTGGTAGACCCTGGAGGCAAACTATAAGGACCCGGTTGGAGATCGAAAAGGTCGGGTGAAGGTTCAGCTCGATATCCTGGTAACAAGATCTTCGTCCGGGTCTTTGTCGTTGATTGAGATTGACGCCCCATTTATCAAGATTACCCGGTCGGTGTCACCTTCCCGATCCTGATAGATTACCGCGGCCTCTGCGTCACTCCGGCAACCATCCAGATTGATTGCCTGATTACGTCGTGCTATCAGGACGGAATAGGTGCGTGCCTCAGTGTAGATTTTTACGCCCTCGCCATCTCCATCGAGCAGGGCTGAGATTTTCGCCGGATCGGCCGCAGCCATCCTGGGGAACATTACGGTGAGGAGTGCATCCTGTTCTACAGGAGCCGCGGAGGACGCGTCCAGGTGATATCTTGCGGCGTTTTCGGGAAGAGAATCGGGTGTATCGTGACCGTAAGGCATGATGTCCCATCCATCCCAGGCCCGAAAGCGCATGTCGTTCCTGTGACAGAAGAAGACGTCCATTGCCGCACGGTCATATTTCAATAACGCGGTTCGGTTCTCCTCATCGAGTGTAATTGGCTTCGCCGCATGAATATGCCAGGTCCACATGGCTTCATAGGTGAGTTTGAATCTGTCGATCATCACGAAGAAGGTGTTGTCGATTACCAGGACTTCTCTGGTCGCTAATTGGACACGTTCATCGTAGGCCGGTGAGGCGTCACCTTTCGTGTAGGTGAAGCGCTCATCCGTGTGGAACGCCGGGAAGCTGCCAACTGCCTCAGGACTTCTGACGATTTGGCCGGCGCCGTCGAAGGTGACCGCGTTGTGAGCCCGCGTCTGGCGTGTCCAGCCGTGGTGGTGTGCGCTGCTGTAGAGTTCATACAGTCCGCTGGGGATGGCCAAAGGTTCTCCAAAGGCCTCGATGACGAAGGAGTTCTGGTCGGCGTGGGAATGGGAGACCGTGCCATATGGAGATGATTTCATGGTGAACCGAACGTCCTTCTCCGGTTCGACCAGGTTAGCGCGATAGACCATCCACCCAATGTCGTTGAATACCGTTGCGGCAGATTTGGGAAGGTCTTCATCCGAGAATGCCTGATCTGGCGTCAAGAATGAAAGCGGAGAGAATAGCCCCTGGGATTCGACAATGGGTTCTTCAGACATCGCCTGAATCTGGTCTGCGTGGGCCACGAGGAGGCCGTTGTTGTAGATTCTGCCGAGGTGGCGCTGGAGACCCCAGCTGGATCGGGCAGAGCCGGCCCCATTTGTTCGTCCGTCGCCAAAGGGTACCAGATGGGCGTTGGGTGGAACACACATCATCCTCCAATGACCGTGATTTCGGAAGAAGGGCTTTTTGTAGAAGTCTACGCCAGAGGCCTCGCGCAGGCCGTAGATGAAGTGATAGAAGAGGTAGCAGTAAGTGGTTGAATAGGAGACACCCTGAGCCCACCCACCGTCTTTTCCTCCCCACCACGGGAACATGGCCACAGTGGTGTCCAGGATGTAGTCCAGCCAGGGTTCGATTTCCGGGCATTCGCCTGCGAGGACGATGCAGACTTCCCCCAGGAATCCGAGGAGCCGGCCCGAGTGGTTATCGTAACCGATGACTCCGTAGTCAGCCTTTTCGAAGCGTTCCATTGTCATTCGGCCGCGGCCAAGGAATTGTTTCTGGATCGCGGACCGTTCGTCGTCGGAGAGCAAATCGTGGACCCAGTCGTAGGCTCGGGACCCCAGATTCATGACCGACATGTGCACTTCGTTGTTGTGGAAGGTGGAGGTGGATCCTTCCGGGTCCCAGCGGGAAAATTCCATGAGGCGATCTATCGCTGCGCGCCCGAAGGTTTCGTCTCCTTCGATCAAGTAGACAAGGCCGAAGAGCTGGGCGTCCTGACCCATTTGACGAGAATTGGTCATTGCCGGTTTCCAGACACGACCGAATTCGTTTTGGTCCTTTTCCCGATCCGGGAGATAGGGCGGCTCGGTCATCATGTGGTTAGCGTCAAGACGCTCCTGGGCTCTCGCTCTCAGACCATCCCATTCTGATTTGAGTGTGCCTTTGCAGTCCTGCCGATATCTTTCCAGACGTGATGCTGGCAGCAGATGACGTGGCCGAACATCGCCGATGCGTTTGATGACTTCTGACGCGGGTGGGACGGGGAGTTCACTGGTTTCCTCGGTGATGTGAAACGAGAAGGTTTCGCTCCAGGTGTCGTCCTGGCCGCACCCAAGCGCTCTCCACGTCCAGTAATAGGTTCCGTTGGAAAGGATTTCGGGTGATACCCAGAGGGTTCGGCCCGATTTCTGGTAGGTTCGAACATCTGATGAGGAAAGTTCCGGATCAGTTCCGATTTTGAGTTCGTAGGATTGCGCACCTTCGATGGGGTGCCAGACGAAGCCCGGAGGGTTCAGGTCTGCGACCGAGTCGTTCTGCGGGCGACGACTGTCGATGAGTGGGTTTGGAGATCTGAATTGACGCATAGGTGGGTCCCTTCCCTTTCAAGGTAGGAGTCAAGTTGGGTTCATGATATTCCTGGGACGAAGAGTATGCAAGAGGTTCCGTGAGTATGGGTTGGAGTTGCTTTGAGAAAAACTTGAAGCGTCAAGGGCGTGAATTGAGATGGTTGGCCTTTTTGGAGCAGGATCTAAGATTTTTTGCTTTTTATCCTTCGGAGACCCCCTTTTCTTTTTTCCGCCAAAAGAAAAGGCGGCCTCAGGCGCCGGACAGCTTGCACCGTGCAAATTGTTCCAGTAGATAGCCGGGTGTCGCTGGCCTACAGGTTGGGTAGCCCCAACCGTTTCCGAGGAATGGGAACCGTGCACGGCGCGTGAAATTATTTAGTGAGTTGAGTAGAGTTCTCTTTGATAGGTGTTAGCCTGGATCAGGCAATTCCTGGAGTGATATCTTATGAGTGAGTGTCTGGCGATCAATGGTGGAGAGCCCGCAGTGCCGGCGGGGTTGGCGTTCAAAATGTGGCCGGAGGTGACAGAGGCGGATGAGGCGATGGTGCTTGCTTCCTTGCGACAGGACAAGCACGCGTTTGGGCCGCATGCCGAGGCGTTGCAGACTGAGTTTGCGGAATGGAATGGGAATAAGTTCTGTTTTGCGACAAATAGTGGAACGGCCGCATTGCATATGAGTGTGGCTGCCTGCGGAATCGGTCCGGGTGACGAGGTGATTACGCCGGCGCTTTCATGGACGAGTAGTGCATCCTGTATTCTTCATCACAACGCGATTCCCATATTTGTGGATGTGGATTGGGCATCGATGCAGATCGACCCGGAGCGGATCGAGGCGGCGATTACGCCGAAGACGAAGGGTATTCTGGTGGTGCATTACTGGGGTGTGGCGTGTGATATGGATCCTATCAATGATATTGCGAAACGGCATGGTTTGCGAGTAATCGAGGATGCGTGTCAGTCGGTAGGGGCGACCTACAAGGGGAAGAAGACAGGTACGTTGGGGGATGCTGCAGGATTTAGTTTGAACCAGAACAAGAATCTGACAGGTGGAGAAGGTGGGCTGTTCGTGACCGATGACGAGGAGGTCTTCAAGAGGGGCAAGGCAGTGACCGGTTTCAGTGATATGCGACCACCGGAGGCAGGACGAGAGTATCACGATTATGGCCTGGGGTGGATGTACAGGACTTCGGATCTGCCTGCGGCATTTGCGCTGAGTCAATTTCGAAAGCTGGATGATACGAACGGGGTGGCTCTGGAGAATTGGCGGGCTCTGAACAAGCGGCTGGAGGGCACACCCAACCTCATCCCTGCATTCCAAACGGAGGATCGCCCGCCGAATGGGTATGCCTATGTGCTGCGGGTTGATCCTGAGTATGCAGAGAACAGGCAGGTCGGACTGAGTGAGATGACGAATGGAATTGTGAAGGCGCTTGCCGCAGAAGGGGTGAAGCAGTCGCGAGCAAACTGGTTATTGCCCGCACATTCGGTCTTTCAGGCGAAAGACGCTTACGGGAAGGGTTATCCCTGGAGTGCGGAGCACACACGACCGGATATATCGTATGATGTGAGTCAATTTCCGGTTGCGCAGGCGTGTGTGGATACGTGCCTGTGGAATGTCTACAATCATCGACCCCCGAATGGTGAGGAACAGCTGGAGGCGCTTGCGGCGGCGATCAGGAAGGTGTTTTCGGCGCTGGATGATGTGCCGGTGGAGGAGTGACCGAAGCGGGAGGGCAAGCAGGGATCCAAAACAGAACATTTCTTTAGGTGTTGTTCTACCAACGACAACTTACCGGATACGCCTTGATCGCCTGGTCTGGCGTAAGAATCGTGGAATTTGAATTCATTGCCGCTGCAATTAGAAGTCGGTCAAAGGGATCTCGATGGTGATCTGGCAGTTCACCTGAGAGGTAAATATCCTCCCGGCTGATTGCACGGAAGTCGAGAGACCATGCTGCAATTTGGGACTCAATCCAATGTCTTGGGGGATCGGGCAAGTCAATTTTTCCAGAGCTCCACTTGAGCGAGATCTCAAGGGCAGTCACATCGCTAAAGACAATGGATGCGTTCAGGCCATCGATCGCCGATTTGGCAACGCTCGATAATCTGTCAGGTTCAGCACACATCCAGATGAAGGTACAGGTGTCGAGCAGATAGCTAGTCATATCCCCCAGACTTTCAAATCATTATCGGTCAGGGGATTAAAGGCGTCATCATCATATTTGACAGTTTCCGAGGTTATGGTCCCGGTTTTTGGTCGACTTGTATACGTTTGTTGCGTAGCTCTCAGTTCAGCTACCGGGACGCTGCCGTTGAGGATAACCACCGTTTCTCCGGTCTGCACTTCTTTGATCAGGCGGGAAAGATGTGTCTTGGCCTGGTGCGTTGTGACGGTTTTCATGAATGATGCTCCTATGAGTTTCCGCTGTGTATATCCTGATAAAATATATGACTTAGTCTAGACTAAGTCAAATGCTATCATGCTGTATTCCCCGCAGTCCTGAACCCGGCTTGACAGGGCTGGACGAAATATTATATTGGAAACGCGCTCACAAGGGAGCCTCCACGTCCGCGGGAATGGTCGAACCCACCTTAACCTGCCAAATCCATAGGTAAGCTTTCTCTCTGCCTGTTTCAGCGGACACCAGGCCATTCGGAGAGAGGGTTGGCACGTTCAAACGCAGTAGTCTCTCGCCATCACCTCACGTCGATCACCTTGGCAAACGGGCCAAAGATCTCCTGAATGCTCACAAGTGCGGGGATCCCGAGGCCTGTCTTCGTATCAGAGAGAACCTTCCACGGTTGACTGATGCTCCCATTGCGCGCCAGTCGTTGCGACTG
>CAVOEZ010000342.1:0-5373 GCA_963694355.1 Latescibacteria bacterium UBA2968
TTTTATTGAGCAACTCCACCCTGTTCGATGGCAATCGAACCGTCCGGGAATGTTCAGAAAGTGTCTGGAGGATCGACTGCCGGATCCACCAAACCGCATACGTAATGAATTTAACACGCCGCGTTTCGTCGAATCGTTCTGCGGCTGTAATCAAACCCACATTTCCAGCACTGATCAGGTCTGAAAGCGGCACTTCGCGATTCTGGTATTCACGTGCAACCCGTACAACGAACCGAAGGTTGGCCTCCACCAGCTTGTCTCTTGCGGAAATGTCTCCCGCCTTTATGCGGCACGCAAGAACGGCTTCCTGCTTTGCGCTCAACGGCTGGGAATCTGCTACTTCATTCAGGTACGACTGAAGCACATCTTTGGTGAACCTGAACGTATTCGACCCTTTCATATCCCTCACCTCGCTCTATGACTGCCGGGACTGCTTGTTTTTTTGCATATGCCACTTATTCTGCTATGCCATATACCCATTGCACATTCTGTGCCGAAACCGCCAACGCACGTTTGAATTCCGACTTCATCCAATTTAACATTTTGTTATTAAGCGCTTTGGGCGTATCTTTCCATTTCCATTGCGGGCGCACAAAACCGCAGATTTTTCCGCCGATCCGGCGGTTTGCGGCGGAAGTGGCCCAAATCTACCAGACGATTGGATGGAATCTGACATTTGCCAGGAGAGGAGACCAAATGACACCGGATGAGATTACCGAGCACATTACCCGGATGCTCCAAAAAGGCATCAGCGAATCTATAGAACAAAGGGACATCCAGCCCATAAAGTCTGCTGCGATAGAGGCTTATCGATTCAGGACCGGAAATCCGGACCTGAAACCAGATGACGCGGTCACCCACCACATCTTTCCCTCGGACGTGGAGCAAACCCTTCAGCTCAGTCTGCAAATCGTTGAAACAGACAAGGAAAAGGCCTCTGTTCTTTACAAGGGGGCTATCGAGCAGATTATGAATCGTCTCGCGGTCGTCCTGCCCAACGAGCAATCCAGGTCGTCCTCCTCCTGGAAATTCTGGAAACGCAGTGGATCGTGAGACTACATGCCAGTCCTATAACACAACATTCATTATTTACAACAGTTTAATTATCATTATGACGATTTCCTCTCATCTACATCCTCGCCAAATTTTCGGTTCCAGTTTCAACTTCAGGCTTTTCATCCAGACCTGAATTTCTGCTTGACACGATATGAATTCTCCGTACATTTATCCTGGTTCCCGAACATCATCTCGATGCCGGGCGGGAACCCACATCGGCTCTCCCCGATCCGATTTTCTATCTCCCCATTGTTCATAAACCGAACTCCCGGAATACCCCAACCTGATCATTGTCCCCTGACAATAAAGGCCATCTCATGAGCGTACGTTTGCCAATAGATGATTGTCAATTGCTGAAACTGCTTGCGACGGGCGTGGGTGAATGCGCCGCTGCAAAGCAAATGGGCATTCCATCCAACGAAGTCACAACCAGAGTCAAAAAATACCTGGAGCGTGGCATCCTGCAGTCCAAGGGAGAACACGATACCGTGGACTGGCGCGCATACGGACACTGGATGCGAAATGGAGAAACCTCCAACGCCATTTAGCAGTCCTCCAACCGAATAGAGAGAAGGCTTATGCTACCCGCATAGGCCTTTTCTGTTTTCTGGATCACCGGCAATAGACCCTTTTGATCAGGTTCGAAAATCGTTACCTTTTGACAGTCTTGGTAGGTCTCGAGTTGGTTCAGTCGGGTGATACCAGAACCGGGGAAAATCCAACTGTCACCCCCCTGAGGCCGGCCTTAACCTGAGGAGGACTCTTGCCGAAACACAGCGCAAACAGATTGCCATTTCGATGGTGGCCGGGCGCGGCCATTCTCGTGCTCGTGGAGGCGGCAGTGACCGCACTGTGGTCACCACAGATTCCCAACCGCGACCAGTCGGTCATGTGGTCTGTAATCACCCTCTCGACCTCACCGATACTCATTCTGCTCTGGCTTCTGGCCTTCTCACGACTCCCTGTAAAACACAGGCTCCTGGCTTCAGGTGGCTTCATACTGTTCCTCGGCATTCTGTTTTCGCTAATCAGAATCACAGGTGTCAGTGGCGATTTCGTTCCCACCCTGGGATGGCGTATTGGGTCTGCACCGGATGTTGATCAAGTATCGTCGACCGCATCGAAATCAGGCACCGATTCAAAAGGAACTACTCCCAGATATCCTCAATTCCTTGGCCCCGATCGAAACGCCAAACTTCCGGATGTGCACCTGGAAACAGACTGGGAAATCCATCCGCCGCGACTCCTCTGGCGGCAACCGATTGGCGCAGGATGGTCCGCATTCGCCGTGTCCGGTCAGTTCGCAGTGACCCAGGAACAGCACGGGAAAGAGGAGCAAGTAGTTGCCTACGACCTCACCAGCGGGAAGGTGAGGTGGCGCCACAGTGATCGGGCGGCATTCAGAACGACGACCGGCGGGGATGGCCCAAGGGCGACGCCGACCATCTCGGCAGATCGGGTATATACCTACGGCGCAACCGGAATCCTGAACTGCCTCGAACTCGACACCGGTGACCTGGTGTGGACCAGCAACACACTCGAAGAAAATGGAGCCAAAATCACTGATTGGGGAATGGCCGGATCTCCACTCGTCCTGGGAGAAAAGGTCATTGTCAGCCCGGGAGGACCTGGCGGGAAGAGCCTTGTGGCATATCACAAGGACACAGGCGCATTCCTTTGGGGAGGTGGTGACACACACGCCGGATACAGTTCACCCAGCCTCGGCAAGATCGCCGGAACAGATCAGATCCTGATATTCAACAAAGCCCAGATCTCTGCACACGTACCAGAAACAGGAAGGGTCCTCTGGCAGTTTCCGTGGGAAGCCGGGTTCACCATTCAACACGTTGCGCAGCCCCTGCCGCTCCCCGGAGATCTTGTCCTGGCGTCCACAGGATATGGAATCGGGAGTGTGCTCCTACATATCGCATCGAACGATCGGTCAGAGCTGAGCGCCTCGGTGGTCTGGCGATCCCCCCGACTCCAGGCCAAATTCACAAACTTTGTTCACCGAGACGGTTACATCTATGGACTGGACAATGGCCGACTCGCCTGTCTCGATGTCAAAGACGGTCAGCGCAAATGGAAACAGGGAAGGTATGGCCACGGCCAGCTCATCCTGGTCGACGATATCCTGCTGATCCTGGGAGAATCGGGCGAAGTAATTCTGGTCGACGCGAACCCCGAAGGGTTCAATGAACGAGCGAGATTTCAAGCCATTGAAGGGAAAACGTGGAATAACCCGGCACTCGCCGGGAAGTATCTTCTGGTAAGGAACAGTCGTGAGGCGGCTTGTTATGAGGTGAACATCAAAGCCGAACTGGAATAGAGGCAGGACCGAGATAGCGGGGCAAGTGAAGGAGGAGGAACCGGACGCAGGTGGAGGAAGGATCCGGGGATAAATGTGGAATGCGGGATCACAGAATGCTCAGATGCCCAGCCCAAAAACGCACCACGGAAGCCACAGAAGAGGCGCAAGATCGGCGGGAGATGCCAAATTCGGTGAATTGAGGCGGTAAGGGTGGGTGGAAACACCAACCACGGACAGAGCCGAGATAACGGGGCATGTTGGAGAGGGAGAAATCGGACGCAGGTGGAAGAAGGAGCATTGTGGAAGTCACCGGCGGGAGGCGGATCCTACGGATGGAGGTCCCTCGATACACCTTCCGCAGCTTGCGCTGCTCCAGGCACTCGGAAAAACGGGGTGGAGGAATTTGAGGGAATGTGGGGATGAAAGTGAGAGATCGGGAGCAGAGGGGCACGACATCGCACAGAGCAGGATGGTAAAAGTTACCGGCAGGGGCCGGGTCATACGGGTGGGGAAACCGGAACCAAATGGGAGAGAAACACATTGGAGGATTCGAATGATCAAGATATTTGTCGCGTGGGCTGTGCTCAGCGTATTTCTATTTGTGGGAACATCCGCAGCCGATCACTGGCCGAAGTGGCGTGGGCCAGACGACAATGGCGTTAGCGATGAAACCGGTCTTGCGAGCGAGTGGACACAAACTGAGAATATTTCCTGGAGACTTGCCCTTCCAGGGCCGGGTCCTGCGACGCCAATTGTGTGGGGAGATCGAATTTTCCTCACCTCGTCGGAGGGTGAATCGCTCGTCCTTTCATGTACGAATACTTCTGGAGAACTGCTCTGGAAAAGGGAAATCGGCAAAGGAAATCTTGATGTCCGGCAAGGTGAGAGCAATGGGGCGGCCCCCTCACCCAGTACGGACGGTAAACACGTGTGGGCTTATTTCGGAACCGGTATCGTCGTCTGTTTCGATTTTAGTGGAAGGGAAATCTGGCGGACCAATCTCACCGACCGCTATGGTAAATTCAACAGCTACTTTGGCATCGGAACCACGCCTCTGCTGGACGGCAACCATCTCTATTTCCAACTCCTGCACACCGACGCCCAGTTGATTGTTGCCCTGAACAAATCCAATGGAAAAGAGGTGTGGAAGCATGAACGGAAGACCGATGCACAGAGCGAATGTCTCCATTCATACGCCTCACCGTCCATTTACAGACACGATGATCAGGAGTTTCTACTGACCCACGGTGCGGATTACATCGTCGCGCACAACCTGAAGGACGGGAGCGAGATCTGGCGATGCGGCGGCCTGCAGAATCCAGACAAGTATCGTCACTCGCTGCGACTGGTATCGTCACCTGTTTCGGCGCCAGGATTGATCATCGTACCGTCAGCCAAGAACGGTCCCACACTCGCCCTGAATCCGAAAGGGGCCTCCGGTGATATCACCGGAAAGGATGAGCATTATGTCTGGCGATGGGAACAAAACACCACAGATGTTCCTTCGCCGCTTATCCACGACGGCCTGGTCTACATCTGCCGCGAAAATGGAATGCTGATCTGCATTGACGCCAAATCAGGTGAACAGGTCTACAAAGCGCGTGTTTATGCGCAACGGCATCGCGGTTCGCCTGTTTACGCCGACGGGAAGATCTATTTGACCTCAATCGATGGCACAGTGTCCGTGGTCAAGGCCGGCCGTAAATTCGAGATATTGGCGGCGAACAATGTCGAAGAACGAATTGCAGCATCGCTTGCGATCTCCGGCGGAACGATCTATTTGAGGACGTATAAGGCGTTGTATGCGATCAGGAGGGGTGAGTGACCGGAGCGGCCGAGGGAGAAGGAATTGTCAGGTGAGGGCGATACGGTGGGAGGACGCCAAGGCGTGGGCAGAGGCCGGGAATGGAGGTGGGATGCGGGATCACAGAATGCACAGATGCCCCGCCCAAAAACCGCACCTCGGAAAACACAGAAGAGGCCCAGGATCGGCGAGAGATGCCAAA
>CAVOEZ010000343.1:0-5370 GCA_963694355.1 Latescibacteria bacterium UBA2968
CCATATTCAGCGTGTCCGCCCAGGCGAGATTGTACTCCCGACCTCCCCCTGCGCTCACCTGGCCCAACTGCTCCCGTAACTCGGCCAGATCTGCTCTGGCGGACTCGAGCTGAGCCCTTTCCCGAACCACCCCGGCCTTGCGCCACATCGTCTCCTTCATCCTGTCTCTGAGCTCGTAAACGGACCCACCGGTCTCTCGCATCACGGGACGCACCGATTTCTCAATTAGCGCCTCGACCTGTGCCTGGCTGAAGGGCCTCAATTCCATCTCGGCTGTAACGGTCGCCATCACATCGCCCGCCAAACCACCGTAAACCGTTGACTCGGCTACCCCATTGCCACCTAACCGGTTCGCCCCGTGTACACCTGAGGCATCTTCACCGGCCGCAAACAAACCTTCCAAAGCAGTCCGACATTCTGGATCGATCGGCACACCACCCATCATAAAATGCGCGGTGGGTGAAACCGGCACCGGCTCACGAGTCAAATCGTAACCCATATCCTTGCAGCGGAGTGTCATGCCACGGAACTTCTCCTGAATAAAATCCGCCCCCAGATGTGACGCGTCCAGCAGTACACCTTCGTCCGCTGTTCCCCGCCCCTCCATAATCTCGGTATAGCTGCCGCGGCTGACCACATCCCGGGTGGCGCGCTCCTCCCTGGAATCATACTTATGCATAAAGCGCTCACCCAGACCGTTCTTCAAATAGCCGCCCGCTCCTCGAAGCCCCTCTTCCAGAACGGATCCGGTAATCATCCGTGTCCCAATCAGAAGCCCTGTCGGATGGAACTGCACCATCTCCATATCCATCAAGGGTGCACCCGCCCGGTACGCCATTGCAATGCCATCGCAGGACTTGTCGTGACAGGGCGCCGCGATCTTGTACATCGTGGGGCCCCCTCCGGTAGCCAGCAGCGTCGCCTTTGCGTGCGCCACCACGAACGCCCCGCTCCTCAAATTCAACAACAACGCCCCGACCACACGCGTCCCACTCGTATCCAGGAGCAGATCAACTGCACGAACCTCTTCCATAACCGTCGTATGCTCTGTGACATCGACCTGCTCGGCCAATCGATTGATAATCTCGATCCCGGTCAAATCCCCCTTGTGAACCGTCCTGTCGAAAGATTGACCCGCGAAGGCCTTCTGGTGCACATTCCCATTCGCGTCCCGGTCGAAAAAACACCCCACCCGATTCTCCAGCTCCAGAACACGACCGGGTGCCTCCGAAACCAGCTTCCAGGCCAGCTCCTGGTCATTGATCCACTGGCCGCCCTTCAGCGTATCCAGAAAATGCTTCTCGAGGGAGTCCTCCTCCTGCAGCACCGCATTGTAGCCGCCCTGAACCATTCGGGTGCACCCGGACTTCCCGAACAACCCCTTCACCGCCATCACGACTGAAGGCGGGCGTTTGGAATCGGCCATATGCAGAGCGGCACAAAGTCCTGCACCACCACTCCCAAGAACCAGCACATCGCAAACGACTGTATCCCAGGTGGAACGCGACATCAGCGGTCACTCCAATTCAAACGACAGGGGCAAGAATTTTGGGAACGAAAAGGAAGGAAGCAGCGACAAGAACGAGCCCGCACGCAAGCATCACGAGCCAGAAAAGCAGCTTCTGACGATGGCTCAACGTAAAAAAATCGATCACGATAATCCGGACACCGTTGAACGCGTGAAAGGCCACCACCAGAATAAGCAAAAATTCCGCCGCCTTGTAGACGGGCGCCGTAAAAACTGCCAGAGTCGCATCGAACACCTCCGGACCCTCGCGGGAGGAATTGATGGACAGAAAGTGCGGAATCAGATAAATGGCAAGCGCCACGCCGGACACCCGGTGCAGCAGCCACGAAACCGTACCGACATTTACGGAGGGCAGCAGCGTATTCCTGAAATAATGCCAAACCAAGATCAAAATCTCCCTAGCCCATCAGCGGCTTCAACCCGAAATAGCCCGTAACCACCAGAGCCAACCCGGCGCCCCACAAGACCACACACCAAACACGCCTCCACACACACGAAGGATCATAGTCCAGCACAATGCCCCACAACCCATTCATCGCGTGATAGACCACCGCGGGCACAAATAGGGAATAGTAAATAGCCCAGTACGCCCCATCCTGAAGTCTCCCCGCAACCACCTCCCAGGTGAGGCGATCTGCATTCACATAGTGGACTGTCCAGAGATGAACCGCGAGCGCGTAGGTCAGAAAAATCCCGCTCACCCGCTGCATCAACCAGCTCGCCATCCCCTGCTGTCGTACCCGGGTGTCTTCCATTAGACCAACTCTTCTCCCCGGTCCAGCTCTTCGCCGTATCGGCGCAGAACCGGCTGGGGAAGACCCTCGTACGCCTTCTCCAGATTCTCATTGATCTTCTTGTTGGACAACTCGAACAAACTGTTCCCCTCGGCGTCACTCTCCACAATGAATGGCCCCAGATTCTTCAGCTCAAGCACCCAAACCGCCTGGGCGATCCCCAACTCCTCTAGCCAGAACACATCCCGCACGCCCGTTACGCCTCGACCGTAAGTTGCTCCCAGGCCGTATCCCACGGTGGTCAGATAGATGGCTCCAGAGGGCACAAAAAGTTCTTTATACTCTTTCGAATTCATCCCGGCCTTGCCGATGATCAACTTGCACCCGGTCTCTTCGAAAAACGCCTTCATCCACTTGCCAAACCTGAACGAGGCAGTTGCGGTCACCGCCTTGACAATAAATCCCCCATCTTCATCAGGACTGGCAGCGGGTGAGCAATGAAAATTCACATTGGAAACCTCACGCAGCGGCACTGGAGGTGCCACACCTTCATCGAGCATTCGCCGATACAGCCCTTCTCTTCCGGTATAGATCACGCCATCCAGATACACCAGATCACCCAGCTTCAGATCTTTTAGATCATCGGCCTGCACCGGACAGGTCAGGTGCACCTCATTCATCTCCACCTGGTCGATATGTGTAATACTCATGCAATCCCCTCCCGACGGTAGTACGGTGTAAACCATTGGGGATCGGACCTGAACGATACTTCGCCCGTCGTAGAAATCCGTGCGGTTGCCCGACGAGATGCGAAGCAGAAACAATGCATCGCCACCTGCATACCGCCTGTATGTGTGTGTGCGACTTCTACGTGCACATCCACGACCCCGCTGCCACCTGCAAAGCCCATTGGACCCATGCCCACTGAATTGCCCAGATTCTTCAACTCTTCCTCCATCTCGGCCAGCTGTGGATCCGGATTGCGATCGCCAACGGCTCGCAGACACGCCGCCTCCTTCGCGATCCTCATCGTCGTATCCTTGCAGCCCCCGATCCCCAGACCGATCACCGCAGGTTGGCACGCCATTCCGCGCCTGCCGAACTCCACCCAGGTATCCAGGAAAAAGCGTTTGATCCCGGGGATGCCATCCGCGGGAAAAAGCATCCGGTAGTCCGTCCCGAACAGCCCACCCTTGTGCACCGTGGTCAGCTCTATCCAGCTCCCTTCGGGCTCGAACGCATACTGAATTTCCGGCGCGTGAATGCCCACGTTATTGTTGTTATCCGCCCGGGTGATCGGATGCACTCGGTTGGGCCGCAGCGGGATCTCCCGGGTGGCCTCAGCGGTGGCCTGTCGCAGATTCTTCTCGAGCAGACAGAAACCACCCTGAAGCCTGCAGTCATTGCCCATCTTCACATACCATCTGGGAAGCCCGGTATCGCCGCACATTGGCCGGCCGTCCTCCTCGGCAATTTCATAATTCTGGGCGATCTGGTTCAGCACAAACAGGGAAAGCGGGTTCTTCTCCTCCTCGGCCATATCCTTGACAGCCGCCTTGAAATCCGGAGGAATCCCTATTGCTGCCCGGCTCATCAATTCTTTTCCCACCTCCAGCACCAGGTCGCCCGGCACCTCCCCGGTTGCCGCAGGGGGAAAACTACCGGCTTGTCGATCTTCCAAAAAACTCAGTGATGCCACGTGCGATCTCCTTACGTTTCAACTTCTGAATCGCCCGGGTGGGTGATATACCCATCGGACACACCTCGCTGCAATTGAACTGGGTATGGCAGCCCCAAACGCCTGAATGGCTGTTGAGCAGCGCCAATCGATCCTCTCCCGCACCGTCACGTGAGTCCGTGATCAGCGCATAAGCTCGGCTGATAGCAGCCGGACCCACATAATCCTTATTCGTTGTCACCAGACTGCAGGCGCCGTAACAGTTGCCGCACGTAATACACTCCACGTGTTGGTTGATCTCCTTGCGCTCAGTCGAATCATCCTTGATCTGCGCGAATCCTTTTGCCTTCGGATCAGCAGGAATAAAGTGCGGCTTGATTCGTTGCTGACTCTCCATAAACGGCTTCATATCGACTACAAGATCACGAACGACTGGATAGTTTGGAAGGGGTTCGATCACCAGGTCGGAACCCAGATCATCCACCGAAGTTCTACAAGTCCATCGATTGCGACCGTTCACACGCATCGAGCACGTTCCGCACATCCCGACACGGCAGGAATACCGAAATGCAAGGGAGGCGTCCTGAGTTGACTGTATCTTGTTCACCACGTCCAGTACATTCATTCGGTCCTCACGCTCGACCTCGAAAGCATCGAACCGTGAAGAGCCGCCATCGGAGGCCGGTGACCTGCGTATCTTAACTCTTATCTTCTCGTCCATAATGCCTTATCCACAGTGAGATCCCATTCCCTTGCAGGATAATATAAGTAAGGGTTCCCGATAGCAAACACAAAGTCAGTACAGCACATTTTTACGTCGGGTGCACCTGAAACTACATTACATTTCCAGCCTACATCACCTCAGCCCACATCGACTCTACTCATCGAGGTTTACCTTGGCAGATTCCAGCGACCAGAACGATTCGTTACCCACACTCGAGGACGTCATCCTCGCAAAAACCGATCTCTGGGGTGATGCATCGATCGCCCAGGAGAATGGTCCCTCCTATGAATTCTTCGAGAAGCTACTCCCACCGATCCGCTACGTGAACACCACCTTCAGGCACTACCCGATCGTTCTGGGTGCGGCTGGCAGTATGCGCAAGGCCAGATACATCAGCAACGGCAGCGGCGTGAACCTCTCGGCCGAAGGTGCACACGGCTGGCACGATGTCGGCTTCCCGGTCACCTTCCGCGTCGGCCCCAGGGAAGCGCTCTACGGGGGTAACCTGGATCGCCTTGACGGACCCCACTATGCCGAAGGGTATTTGCCGATTATCCAGAGCACGTACGCCGACACCGGGTGCCTTTACTCACAAGAGGCGTTTGGCGGTGTGACCCGCCTTCAGTCGGAAAACGGCGGAGTACTCGTCAAATTCCAGATGACCGAAGGCATCGGAGGAGAAATCACCGCTCACGTAAAATTCCCC
>CAVOEZ010000344.1:0-5353 GCA_963694355.1 Latescibacteria bacterium UBA2968
GTGCTGGTCAGCCGCATTAGCTTCATCCCCACGACCACATATGTTTTACTGTGATTCCCGCCACGCTGCGCGCACGTCCAACTCCGCATGAAATCCAGTACCACATCATGCTCAGATCTAGTTTGTGATCTTTCAACAGGCGCAGTTTCATCTCTTGTTTTTCAAATGGCGGCCAGAAATAGTAATTCTCCCGAAACCAGCTCCTCAGGCGATTCCCTTCCTCTTCGGATCCTGCGACAAATTCCAACTCCATCTTCATTAGTAATTCACGTATGAAATAATGCGAATTGACAGACCCTGTGAAAGTCTGCACGATCGGTAGACCCTTGTTGACCTGGGACCGGTTTAGTTTCTGATGATACATCTGTCTGATCCACAGTGCCTGTATGTGCCATCCTCTGATCTTGTGATTCCCGATCAGATTCAGCAGTTCAGAGACCCCATCTGGCTCGGCATCCTCACTGAATAATTTCTCCAGCATCTGGGGAATCCGCGAGAAATCTGCCGGCAACTCGCCGTCCGCTTTCAACCTTTCCAATTCCTCCACCGCAAGGGCATCCATGCCCGCCAGTTTCATCTGCAAACATAAATCCAGCGACTTTTCCCATCGCCTAAATTTCAGTGGGGCGGCAGCCGTTTCGCGAAAAAGCCTCGCCGTGTGTTCAAGTGAATCCGCTGTGTCTATAGGAATATGCTTTGCCAGCACTTTCGAGTAGTTCGGAACACACGACATGACTCGCCTGCAAACGCTCCCAAGTTCGGCGGGCGCCCGCGCAACCACTTCGGGTAATTCGGACGCGAAGAGTGTGGGAAAGCCCAGGGGCACCACAGCCAGAGGCAAACCTCGTTTCATGACCTCAAACATCACCTGGGAATTCCCTCGTGTGATCACGACATCGGAAATCTCCAACGCCTCCTCGATGGGCACCTTGTGGTCCATCAGGATCGCACTTCCCTTACACAATTTAATCACTTTCGAAATCTCGGCTCGATCATCGGCCGGGTGGGGCTTGATCACCAACTTGATATCTTCAGGAAGACCTTCGGAAACAAATGACAGCATCTCTGTACGAATGCGTCGAGTTTCGAAACACTGGATCTGCTTCTCCTTCAACAGACTGAGGATCAGAAGAGCGACTTTCTCGTTGGACCCGATTCCCAGGTCCCTCTTGAGCAAGCTTGCAGCCGCCCCGTCGCACGGCCTGGCGCCTGATCCAAATGGCCACCCGGCAACCACCACTTGCTTTTGCCGAAAACCCAGATCCAAGAATCCCTTTGCCTCGAATGGAGAAATCACCCCCACTTTATCCACGGGAAGCATATAGTGCGTGCTCTTGCCCGAAAGATTCGCCTGCTGATTGCCTTCCTGCATTGCAAGAATCGACACATCTTGCAGCAGGGCCTCCCGCACCAATCGGCATCGGTATGGTTCCGGGTAAGCGGTAGAAAGGTACAGGAGGTGCGGCCTGGGATTCCACAAGGCCGGGTCCACGTCCTGACTGTTGTGCAGCACGATCTCGATCCCCATCTCTTTCACCACGGGCAGTTCGACCAGGCGGGAAAGGTGTTCATACAACATGGCTGTAAACCGCATTTCCGGAAGAATTTTCTGGAGAATCGAAATATTGTGGAGATGCGTCAACCCTGCCACAAAAGCCAGGACCCTCATGCGACACCATTTTGTTCGGTTACCAGAATTTCGGCAACTTCAAAAAGGTCACGACAGCTCTGGATCTCTTCTTCCTGAAAAGCAGGGCAATCGCCCACGCCTACAAAGCGAGCGCCAACTTCCCTTGCAGCTTCCAGATCCCCTGCTGAATCGCCTACAAACACCACTTCGGCGGCCACAAGGCCTGTGTGATTCAGAATCTCCTGCAGAAGGACCGCCTTGGGACCCGGATCCGCCAACACCCGGTCAAAGTATCTGGTTAACCCAAGTCTGCAGATGATTCGACCGAGTTCCTGTGGAGAGTTTGTGGATGCCACATAAAGTGGCAGTCTACCGTGCCAGTGATTCAGAAACACCTTTGCTCCCGGAACAAATTCGCAGCCGAGTATCCGGTCTTCAACGATTTGCCCAAATTCCTCACTCAGTTGATTTATCAACTCTGGATCTTCCAGGCCAAGGAGATCGTGAACGAGATACTGGAATTTCTGATTTCTCGATACTCCCTTGTGTGCGTGATGAAATGCAGTCGCCTTCTGGCTAACGTCGGGATATCTGGAGAAAATCTCCTCGAATGCACGAGACTTCACCTCGGTGGAAGCAAGAATCACCCCGTCAAAGTCCAGCACGATACATTTCATACCGGGAAGCCAATCACATTTTGAAACGCAAAGGCAGTATGGAACCTCGCGATGTCGGACCAGGTGAATTCGGTCCACTCGATTCCTCAGGGAAGATCTGCATCTTTCAACATCGCCTTTACAACGGCGATCTCCTGTGCGGTCAAACGCCTCCACGGTTTTCGACTCGTGCCCACATCTATTCCTCGCAACTTCAGCAGATCATAACAGGCTGCAGGTCGAAGCGTCGCAGTTCCCTGAATGGACCTCGCCTCCAGAATCTTGAGCTGCAGATCTCCAACCTTGTCGAAATCTCGTGCCCTTACTGCATCGTAGCACGCGACTACCACTTCTGGAAACGCAGCTGAAGTGCCTGCCACGCAGGCGTCCGCACCAAGTGACATCCCTGCAAGCAGCATGGATGCCGATCCGGGCATCAGATCGAACTCCGGGCATTTCTTCAGGACCACATTCATCATCTCTCCGAACAGAACCAGATTGGCGCCACTGTCTTTGATGCCCCGGACACCCACATCGATCAGGTCAGATAACACCTCTGGTGTGAGCGAGTAGCCTGTGGTCTTCGGGTTGTTGTAGAAATGGACCGGCACATCGACTGCTTTCACAAGCGTTTCATAGTGATCGAGAATGATGTCTTTGCCGTAACCAACACCCGAGTAGTAGAATGGAACCACACTTGCGATCGCGTCGGCCCCGGCTGAAACAGCGTGGTCGGCTAACTCGAGGACTTCACGTTGCCCGGGAGCGCCAACCTGAACTACCGCCTGCATCCCCCGTGCCTTTACTTCAGATAGAACTATCTCTGCTACACGTTTTCTCTCAGACACGTCCATCATTGGGAACTGGCCGTAAGACCCAACTGCAAAAACACCGTGAACTCCGTGTGAGCTCAGGAATTCAATCAGATTCCGAATGCCCTGTTCATAAATCTTACCCGACTCGTCAAATGAAGTAATCAGAGGCGTCAGGATGCCTTGAAACTGTCTCATTGGTCTCCCCTTCCGTGCTCTTTGAAAAAGAGTTCTACCACCCGAACCTGAAAATCGTGATCTATATCGAACGACCGCTCAAAGGGCATCTGATATGCAATCGGTGCATGCCCAATCAACGTGTCCTGCTCAACAAGTTGGCCGGCTGTGTTGAAAATGATGGCTCCATTGTACCAGAACGCTGTTTCGTGATCCTGGCTTCTCGTCGTACGCAGGTATTCCTCACTAAATACAGGCGTCAACCTGTTGTCCTCAGTCATCCGTTGGGCGACTTCAATGGGCCGTTCGAACGGTGTAACACTCGCGACCGGGACTTTATTTTCCTTTTCGCCGAAAAGCGCATAGGCCTTCCGAATATCTTCCAGATGGCGCAATGGGCACGTCACGAGCAAGATCCCGATTACCGTTTGCGGCTGAATGCTTCTTCTCTCGATGAACTCCTGGAGGACGTGGATTATGCGAACCTCATCCGCTGCCAGATGCGCTGGCCGCGAGTCCGGAATGCCGCCGAATCTGGCGGCCGCATCCAGAATTTCACCCGAATCCGAGTTGACAAACACGTCTCCGAACACCCCCGAGTCTCTGGCGGTATCGATCGTGTGAGCAAGAAGCGGTCTGCCGCCAAGGTCCACCAGATTCTTATTCTTGACGCGCCGTGATCCGCCCCTCGCCGGTATGAATGCGATCGGTCTCTGCTCCAAGGTAGTTTTCGATTCCTGTATAGAAAGCCTTGTAACTGGTTGGTGTCAGGATGTGAATGCCATCCTGATTGCGTTCCTTCAAATAATGATCGACCCCTGTGATGTGGTGCTCACACCAGCGATGGGTACTGATGATCAAATCCCGTTCCTGTTGTTCGTCTTCCTCTTTGTAGAAAAAGAACTCCCCTGAATCATTGGTGTCCACATACCCGTCCAGGCCCGCCGCGAAGACACTCTCTGCACCCATTACAATCGCAACACCCAGAAGAAGTACGGAAACTGTCCGGCAATTCGTCTGGATCACACCATGGTCGTCAATTCCGAATGGGGCGTTCAGTACATCCTTGAAGAAAATGGTCTCGTATGGCAGTGCGGTGTACTCACGAATGCGCTCGGTCTCGATGTTCTCTCCGATGAGCAGTTGTGATGTCGAATCCACATTCCCTGCATACTTCACAAAACGTTTGAAACTGGAAAAGGCGTGATAGTCGGGTGTAAACAGATCTCCAAGAAAATTGGCGCCCAGTACGACAGGATCATAACGCTCTATAAATGTCCTGATCTTCTCCTGATGTGTACTCAGGGAGGGACCATTTCCCAGAACAAGGAAGGGCCTTCCTGCGTGTCGATCCTTGTACGTCACCGTGCCGGTCGAACGCGAATTCAACACGGCGCTTTTCTCTGTCCCGGAATCGGAGTCTTTCGGACCGCCCTGAGCACCACCGACCAGCCCGTTTTCTACGGCTTCTTCTACAAGGCTTACATCGAATCCCACCGGGTCTCTCCGCTGGATCACTTCCAGCACCTTCCAGATTTCCTCCATCGTGTATCGTCGACGCTCGATCAAATTGTGAGCATAATTGGGATGACAGCCAAGAATACCTGAAATCATATACGGAAGCTGGTAGCCCCAGGGGTGATCTCTCTCGTATTCGACAAAGAAGAGATCTATACAGTTCAACACTGGAATGGCGTTGTATTTGTCCGGCCGAAATCTGGCCAGATAGGACAGCAAAACTTCGGTAGGTAAATTTCCCGCGCCCCTACCCATACCGAACATGGTACTGTCCACGATGTGTACGCCGCATCGAATGGCTTCGAGCGTGTTCGCGAACGCCATCTGAAGATTATTGTGCGGATGGAAACCTACCTGAATATCAGGTATCTCGAGAAGGGGTGAAATCAGTGCCTCTACCCTGTCTGGAAACAGCGCACCGTAGCTGTCGGCAGGGTAAATATAGTCGAGCCCCGAATCCTTCACCAGGGATACGAGATTTCGCAACTCGGATTCGGTATACGTTTCGATCCCCATGGCATTCAGCGAAACTTCATATCCCTTTTTCTGGATGTCCTGAA
>CAVOEZ010000345.1:0-5334 GCA_963694355.1 Latescibacteria bacterium UBA2968
AATTACCCAAAACATTACCCGGTACCTAAGTACCGGGTTAGAACGCTTTATCACCTTGTCACGCATGTTTCAGGATACTGCGCTATACACGTATCAGGGCAACCCCTCGGATGGAAAAAAGTGTCCCGAACCCTTCCCTGGTCTTCATCTCCTGTGACCTCCACTAGCTGACCGGGACCGAAACATTTCGTAAGGAACCGAATCGGCCACGCATGGAGGTTTTGTTATCGAGGACTCCAATGGTCGTTACGCATCCGATTTATGACTCGTAGACACACGCAACAATTGCTCGTAACCCATCAGACTCTCTGTGAGCCCATCAATGTCGAACATCGAGGCATGATCCGAGATCAATTCCGCCCATTTCGCGAGTGGAGGATATTCGTATTCCTCGGCAAGCTGCGACATTGCACGGCCGAAGTCCTCTATCTCATTGATTGTGAGGGTTGTCTTAAGATGCGCGACCGTGTCCAATTTTGCCTCCAGCTTCTCAGTAAGTTCGGAGGCTGTTTCTTCATCGAGCACAGTCTCTTCCGGACCCTCCCCAATTTCTTCCGTCTCGTCGGATCCGAACACATTGAGAATGGCGCTGACCAGTCGAGAGAGCTCCTGATCGACCGAATCGACTAGTTTCTCTGTGGCACTTTCGTCTGAGTTCTTCTTGATGGCAGATTCCAGCCCTCCGGCCCTGTGCTGAAGTTCTACTGCCCCAAGGGTGCCAGCGACTCCTTTTAGAGAGTGAGCTGTGCGCTCTGCAGCCTCACGCTCGTCGGCAGAGAGCTGTATGCGAATAATCTTGACCGCCTCGGCCTCTTCGCCTTCGGCAAACTGGCGAACGAGTCGCTCGTAGAAGTCACGTTTGCCCACGACTCGCTTGACGCCGGCCTCCACATCCAACCCCTCGATCGCTGCCAGTGGATCGTCACCCGGCCCTTCGGGTGCACGTGATTCCCGGAGGAGGCCGCCATGGAAGCAATGATAACAGATAGGATGACCAGACCCGGGTTGTATGTGCCAGGTAATGCTCTTCCAAGATCAATGCTGCTGTCTAAAAATTTCAGAGGGTGCATGTATCCATCCTCATAGAGTTGGAACTGATTGTACCTAGTTTCGAGCGTGAGTAGCCGGGCAGCTTGCTTGACAATTGGAGCACTTAAGATGTGGAAAGTTGGCAGAAATGCAATAGGGAAGTAGGATGCTGGCAGAATCTACAGGGATTCTACGCATCCAGCGCGTGCGTAGTGACTGACGTCCAGTTCTTAGATTCGGATGCGCGTGTGACAGACCTACTGCAGGTCCAAGAGAGATGCGACATGACCGAGAATACCCGCTTGTCTGATGGCTGCTTTTGAGATAAACGCACCAGACTGGTACAAGAGATGGCTTCTTTCAAGTCAGAGGCGGTCATCCAGGATGGCGGCGTGGCGGGGGCAGAGGGATTCGGAGTCAGGACCGCAATCACCGGCGGACCTTTTTTACGCGAAATTGTAATCGAAGGCGTATCCCTCTGTTAAAGCTTCCTCCTTCGATGAAGCTTCGGCGGACAGGTCGGCGGGGTAGGGTGCTTCGCTATGGTTTTTCTTTGTCCAGCTCGTATTTGCGGTAGAGGTGGCGAAACTGGTCGTAGCTGAGTTTGAGATTGTCAGCGGTTTTGCGCTGGTTCCAGCTTGTGTTGTGGAGGGCACGGCGGAGGAGGCCCAGTTCGAAGGACCGGATTTGGGCTTCGAAGCCTTCGTCGGAGGCGTCGGGTGCGCCCTGGGCGATTTCGGGGGGCAGGTCTTCGGGTTCGATTCGGGGCGTTGTGGCCATGCAGGCGGCACGTTCCACGGCGAATTTGAGATCCCGGACATTTCCGGGCCAATGGTAAGCGAGGAGGCAGTCGAGGGCTGCTTTGGAAAAGGGCCGGACCCGGAGTCCGGGTACTTCCTTGACGATTTCTTCGGTGAAGAACTCCGCGAGGGCCTGGATGTCTTCTCGTCGCTCTCTGAGTGGCAGGACACGAATGATTTCGAACCGGAGGCGATCGTAGAGATCCTGCCTGAATCTGCCCTCGGCCATTTCCTTTTCGAGATCGGCGTTGGTGGCCGCGATGATGCGGGTATCGACCTTGATTGGCGTGGAACTGCCCACGCGTTGAACTTCCTGATACTCGATCGCTCTCAATACATTCTGCTGGAATTCGGGTGTGGTGTTCCCGATTTCATCCAGAAAAAGGGTGCCCCCACTGGCGGTTTCAAATCTCCCGGGACGCGCTTCGGTGGCACCTGTGAACGCCCCCTTTTCGTGACCGAAGAGTTCGCTTTCGAGGAGGGTGGCCGTAAGCGCTGCACAATTGACTTTCACAAACGGCCGATCCTGTCTGGATCCGCTATAGTGGATGGCGGCGGCCACGAGTTCCTTCCCCGTTCCGGGTTCACCCAGGATCAGGGCCGGGCGAGGGATGGATGCGATGCGCTCGGCCTGCTGCATAATCTGTTTCATCTGCGGACTAACGCTGATGACCTGATAGCGTTTTCCGAATTCCGATCGGTAGTATTTGTTCTCACGATCCAGATCGCTGACTTCTGCCCGAAGACGGTCGTTCTCGCGAAGCACCGTGAACATCCGGTCGAGTTTCTCGATGCTGAGCTCGAGGCGGTCCTCTACGTAAAAGTCCTTCTCGATGAAGTCGGTCGCCCCCAGCCCCAGCGCCGCCACGGCTGTTTCGACCGTTCCTTTTCCAGTAAGCATAATGATGGGCAGATCCGGCGCGAACTCACGCATTCGCTGAAGGATCTCCAGCCCATCGGGTTCTCCCGGTCCGAAATCCAGATCCAGGATCACCATATCCACTTCCGAGAGCTGCTTCTCCACGAATGCCAACGCCTGACTTCCGGAAGGGAATGCCTTTACTGTACGGCCTTCCACCTGGAGGCTCCGCGTGAGCATGTCCAGGACTTCCTGTTGATCGTCGGCTACTACGATTTGTGCATTCATAGGATTACTCAATGAATTCTTCGGCCATGGGTTGTCTGGGATTCTGGGGCGAGATGCCCTGCAGGCCGATGCTTTCTTCTTCAGATGAAATTTCGAAGTCGATGGGCAGGTCGATGCGGAAGACCGCTCCCGCGCCGGGCTGGCTGATTACGCGCAGGTTGCCACGATGTGCGGAGACGATCCGAGCGCATATACTGAGGCCATAGCCGTTTCCCTTTTCCTTGGTGGAATACCCTGGGTCGAAGATCTTGCTCTGGGCTTCCCGGCTGATCCCGGGGCCATTGTCCTCGACCTCGATGAAGACTGTAGATCTGCTTGTATCATACCCGGTCTGTACATTGATCCGACCCTCTTCCTGCAGGGCCTCCAGCGCATTGAGGATCAGATTGGTTACCGCTTCGTGGATCATCCCTGGATCGATTTTTACCTGCGGGACATGAGATTCGGACACAAACGTGATGGTTTTTGTCCCACTCCTCGTCGACTGGGTATCGGTGATTCGTTTGACGAGTTGAGAGATATCCACCAGCGTGGGATTCATCGGGTCCTGTTTCATACTTCTAAGGTAGGCCACCCACTGGTCGAAGATCCGCTCCTGTTCCTGCGCGATTCCCTTGAGTTCATCGAGACCCTCGTCGCTGGTCTTCTTGATCAGTCGCCGTGTTCTGCTTCCCACCATGCCCATGAGATTCTTGATCTGATGTCCCCTGGTATAGAGACTCTCGCTCACCTGACCTCGTCCAAGATCGATGAGTTCCAGCGACAGACGGGCGAGGACGGTGGCGGACTGGGCCCCGAACTCGTCTATAATATTGTTATACTCCTTCTCCATCTGGGTGGGACTCATGTGATCGAAGAGGAGGTGGGCAAGATTGCGGTAGGGCAGGGTATAATCCGGTTCCAGGTGAATGGCGATTTTGAACGCGCCGAGGGCCTGGAGCGATTGCCCGGCCTCCATCAGCAGGACACCCAGGTTGTTGTGCCCCTGGGCAAACAGCGGATTTACTTCCAGCCCCTTGCGGTAGATGCTGATGGCTTCCAGGCGATTCTCGGGGTGGTCATCGAGAAAACTTCCGAGCAGAAAACAGACTCGATCGAGATTGGAACAGGGGACCCCCTTATCGACTGCCGAGAGGATTTTCTGCAACTCCTGAACGGCCCGGCCACGATCTCTTGCCCCGGAAGTGGTTCGGGCATAGAGCAGCGCAAGCTGGAAACGCGCACTCAGGTGGTCGGGATTCTGCTCCAGCGTGGTTTCGAAAGCTTTCTGGGCGTCGTCAGTTTGTTCCTCTTTGAGGTGACACAAACCGATCTTGAATGACAGGTCTGCTTCGCCTGGGACCAATGCCTTACATCGTTCGAAACACGATCTGGCCGAGTCCCAGGATTCCTGCCGATAGAACACCACACCCAGGTTGTGATGCGCACGGATGTTCTGGCCGTCGGCTTCGATGGCGGACTGATATGCGGCCGCGGCCGCATCCAGATCGTTCGCTTCAAGTGACCGGTCTCCTTCGGCCCTGAAGTTCCGCGCCTTCGCATTGCCGGATTCCGGCAGCGCCTGGGCGATCTCTATGCCTTCGGCCCTGATAGGTTTGGACCGAAGATCTCCATTTCCACTGTTTTCCAACCTGCGACCCCCAGTGAACAGCTTCTCCCGTTCGATACGCACGGTTACAACATCTGCTTGAAAATAGGTGATTGCAGGACTCTGTCAAGGCGCGTTTGGCGCTCAGACGGTTTGCAGGCCCAGCTTGCGAAACTCCCCGCGCAACTGATGTCGGGCGCGATTCAACCAGGTCTTGACTGTTCCCATGGGAACCTGCAGGTTCTGTGTGATTTCCTCGTAAGACCAGTCCATTACGTATCTGAGCCAAACCGCTTGACGATATCGCGCAGGAAGAGCCTGAATGGTTTTTCGAACCAGTTCCCGTTCCTGGTTCTGAACGACTGTTTTCTCCGGATTCTCGTCGGCCCGCGGTTCACGGTTGCCCATCACAAGGAGCTCTGGATCTTCCACCTCCTGCACCCACCTGCGGCGCACACCCTGCGACCGGAGATGGGACTTGTGGACGTTGAGCGCGATCTGGGTGAGCCACGTCGCGAAGGAGGCGTCTCCACGGAATCTGTCCATAGCGGCGTAGGCTCGCATAAACGTGGTCTGGACGAGATCGTCCACGGTGTCCCGGTCACTCGTTCTACGGGCGATCATGGCGAAAACCTGCGGGTAGTGTTTCCGGTACAAGTCCGCAAAGGCGTCCTGGTTTCCCGATTTCGCCTTACGTATCAACGTGCGTTCTTCGTCCATCTCTCGAATTCCCTTCCCGGTGTCCTGCGGTGAGGTTTGGCAAACGAGTA
>CAVOEZ010000346.1:0-5317 GCA_963694355.1 Latescibacteria bacterium UBA2968
CAAACACGGGGTCGAACTGGGTGCAGGCGGCAGATTCCTCATGTCGCTTTGCTTCTGCGCGTCCTGCACGGGGCAGGCTGAAGACAAAGGGATCGACCTCAATGCGATCAAATGCTCGGCGGAAAAACGAATTCGAGCAGCCCTCAGGGAAGGCAAATCGATCGAGGACACCCCTGAGCAACTCATCTCTTCCACGCCCGGTCTGGATGCATTTGTGAACCTGCGCGAAGACATCGTCTCGAGCCTGATCAGTCAGGTGCGGGAGGCGATTGGCATCCCGGTCTCCGTCATCCTGATGGGCAGCCGGTACACCTCCGGCATCGACCGGAAGCGAATGGCCACCATTGCAGACCGTGTCGAAACACTTTCCTACACCCCGGATCCGGACAGAACGCGAAAAACCGTCCAGGACATCACCGTTGACTTGAAATCTCCCGAACAGCTAATCGTAGGCCTCCAGGCTTACCCACCTGCGTCACCTGACCAGGAAACCCTGGTGGCCACCACCCACGCAGCTCACGAACTGGGCATCAACCGGTTCTCCTTCTACAACTTCGGCATCATGCCGGAGGCGAACCTGCTCTGGATAAAGTCCGTTAACGACGTATTTGCTGCTACCTGATCCTTTCCAAGGAACTGCCTGGTTGATCGACCTCGTCCCTTATCTGGCTGCGATTACCTGCGGCGTATATGCCATCGTTGTGAGCCTGTTTCGAATGGGATTGACCCGGCTCAGGAATGGGGAATCCAAGCACCGGTACCGAGTAACCGTTGTGATTCCAGCACACAACGAAACAGATCATGTGGACGCCTGCCTGAGTGCCCTTGCCGAGCAATCCTATCCCGAAGCACTCACCGAGATCATCCTCGTTGACGACCACTCCACAGATGGGACAGGCGAGCGCGCCAATACCTGGAAATCCCGCCTGCCCCATCTCCGGATCATCCGGTCCGAGGTGAACACCTACGTCTGCCCCAAGAAAAACGCGCTCACCCAGGGCATTCGCTCGAGTTCCGGCGAAATTATCCTCACCACCGATGCGGACTGCCGTCCGGCCCCAGGGTGGATCGCCTCAATGGTATCCTGTTTCACCCCGGAGATGGGCATGGTGGCCGGATTCGCCCCTTTGCATTCCCGCGCCGGCTTGCTCGGTTCTCTGCTTGCCTTTCAGTCTCTGTGTGTCAATGCCCTCTCCGCAGGCAGCATTGGTGCAGGATTTCCCCTGTCGTGTTCGGGCAGAAACCTGGCTTACCGCCGTGCGGCCTTCGACGAGGTAGACGGTTTCGACAACTCGGGGGATATTCAGGGAGGAGACGATGTCTTGTTGATGCGATCCATTCACACCGACACCCGGTGGCGCATCGGCTTCAACCCTGATTCTGAAGCACGTGTGATCTCGGCCCCTCACCTGAACAGCCTCTACAGACGCCAGCTCAGATATCAGTCCAAATCCCCCCACTTCGGGATTCCTGTCTTGATTCTTCTGATAACTGTATATATATTCCACACAGCACTGGCTGCTCTGATGTTTCTTGCCCTGAACCAGTTGAAATTCCAAGAGCTTAGCGCTACGCTGGTCGCCGCAAAGTTACTCGCAGACGGGGCACTGATTTGGGCAGCCGCATCCTCGTTGAAAGCCAGAAACCTGCTGGTCTGGTTCCCCCTTGCTGAAATTCTATCCATACCCTATGTCATCCTGTTCGGCGGACTGGGCGCTGTAATACCCTCCAGATGGAGATAGCTTAATGCTCTCGCTCAAGCTGCTGCCAAAAACACTCCTGCGATATCACAAGGTCCTTTCACTCACCCGCGTCCTAAACGTGGCCAAAGTCGGTACATCCTTTCTGCTCTCCCGTCTCCTGAAACGTGACGTTCGCATGGGCAAACCCTTCATCCTGATGGTTGAACCCACCAACATCTGCAACCTGCAATGTCCGTTGTGCCCCTCGGGAAACGGGGGCCTCACCCGACCTCGCGGTACTATGGAGCTCGATGCCTTCCGGCGCATCTTCGAGGAGCAGGCCAAACACCTCATGCTCCTGATGCTTTGGAACCAGGGAGAACCCTTCATCAACAAGAATCTCACGAACATGGTACGGATCGCCTCGGAACACAATGTGCCCACCATAACCAGCACCAACGTGCATTATATCCGCACCCGGGAGGACGCCGAAGAGATCGTGAATTGCGGTCTGGACGAAATCATCGTCTCCCTGGATGGCGTCACAGAAGCCTCCTATCTCGAATACCGGGTCGGCGGCAATTTCGAACGCGTCCTGGACGGCATTCGACGGCTCAGCCAAGCCAAGAAATCCCTGGGCGCCGACAACCCGATCATCCACCTCCAATTCATTATTTTCAAGCACAACGAGAACGAAATCGACGATGCGAGGCGACTCGCCGCGGAATTGGGAGTAGACAGACTGTCCCTCAAAACCGCCCAGGTATACACCGAAGCGGAAGCCGAAACCTACTTGCCGGAAAATGAGAAGCTGAGCCGGTATCGATACGACACGGATGGCCTGAGCATGAACGGAAAAATCACAAACTCCTGTCGTCACCTCTGGTACAGCTCGGTCGTTAACTGGGACGGCGCCGTATCCCCCTGCTGTTTCGACAAGGATGTCCACTACGGTCTGGGCAATGCCCTGAACGGCGAGACATTCGACGAAATATGGAAAGGCGACGCCTACACCTCATTCAGGAATTCAATCCTCGAGGACCGGGCATCCGTACCTATTTGCAATAACTGTTCGGAAGGACTGCAGGGTCTGTTCTACGACATCGAGGAAGTCAGTCCCACCAGCTGACCACTCGCGTCTGACCAAAACTATGGATCTGTTCGACTGGACACTCCTGATCTTGACCACGTGCTACTCGGCCTCGACCCTCGGGTTTCTGCTCGCGTTGTTTCTCCCCGAAATCCGGCCGCGCAACACCTCACAGCCCTTCATCTCCATTGTGATCGCTGCAAGAAATGAAGCACGATACATCCAAACCTGTCTGGAGACCATTACCACACAAACCTATCCGAAAGACCGTTACGAAGTCATCGTCGTAGATGACAACTCCGAAGACGAAACGGCTCTCATCATCCAGAATTTCTCCGCCCTTGATGCGACTGTATCCTGCCACACGGTCGGCAACCGCTTTCCTGAAATGGCGGCAAAAAAAAGACCGCTCTCCGTTGGCATAAAGGAAGCCAGAGGGGAAATCATCCTGACTACCGATGCCGATTGCAGGGTTCCGCCCACCTGGGTCGAGGGCATCGCGAAATACTTTCAGCCTGACACGGGCACCGTCATCGGCTTTTCCCAGATCAAGTCAAAGGGATCCGCCCAGGGGTTTTTCGAACGGCTACAGGCCCTGGACTTTCTGGTACTCATGACCGCATCGGCAGCATCGACGAAACTGGGTATTCCTCTTGCGGCCACCGGACAGAATCTGGCATACCGAAAATCGCTCTTCGAGGGTGTGGGAGGATTCTCACCCATTGCCGATCGCCCATCGGGTGATGATGTACTCCTGCTCCAACTCCTGAAAAACGCTGGAAAAGACGTGGTTTTTGCAGAAGATCCGAGCACATTCGTCAGCACCTGGCGGGCTGAGACCCCGTCCGGGTTCTGGCAGCAGCGGAGACGATGGGCTTCGAATGCCTTCACGCAATTGAGGCTGAATCCCGCTTTCTTCGGCTACACCGTAATCGTGTTCCTGGTCAACCTCGTGCTTCCAGCGGCACTTGCGGTTGGCATCATGTCCGGCGCCTACGGTCTTCCGCTTGCCTGCCTCAGCCTGAAAATCGCCGGTGACATGTTGGTGACTTTGAAAGGTGCCAAAAAATTTGACAGACTTGACCTGATTGGTGTGTTTCCCATATGGGAACTTCTTCAGGCGCCATATATCGTCCTGGTCGCAATGGCCAGTCTTTTTACCGGATACACCTGGAAAGGGATCAAACACAAGTAGCCTCACCTCCAGATGACACAAACCTGTCCTCACTCTGAGGACAGATCACCACACAAACGGGAAATGGCTTATGTCACAGTGCACGTACAAGGGGCCCAGCGGAAATCCCTGCGCCGAGCCTGCATTGGATGACAAATCCCTTTGCTTCTGGCACGACCGGGATGCAGACAAGGGTGGGGATGACATCAAGGAGCGTCCCGAGAACAGGGCACGAAACGAAGAAAGCATGGAAGGGTTCGAACTCGGACACGCCAATCTGGAAGATGCGTATCTGATGGAAGCGAACCTCTCCTATGCCAATTTGACCCGTGTGAATCTGAAGGACGGCCACCTCTTCGGCATCAACCTGAAGGGAAGCAGGCTGTTCAAGATCACCCTCGAGCGTGCGAATCTCAAAGAGGCCGACCTCGAAGGCACAGACCTTCTGGGAGCCAATCTGAACGATTCAGATCTGGAACGGGTAACCTGGGGAGAAACACTCCGAAACCACAAGGAGGCTGAAGCCCTGGAGGACCAGGGTGACGACATTGGCGCGCGGGCAAAATATGTGGAAGCGGAGGAGATCTACAGGAACATTCGCCAGAGGTATGAAGATGCGGGAACGACCGATATTGCCGGTGGGTTCTTCTACTGGGAAATGGTCATGAAGCGCAAGCAGATGCCCTTCTACTCCGTCCTGCGATTCTGGTCCCGGCTGGTGGACATCCTGTGCGGATATGGCGAACTGCCGCATCGTATCATCGGCTCTTCCGCGGGCTACATCACCTTCAACGCGGTCGTCTACTGTCTTCTGGGGATGCAGTACGGAGGAGAGATCTTCCGATTCAGCATGGACCTCGGTTTTATGGAAAATCTCACCATCTTCGGCTACAGCCTCTACTTCAGTGTAGTCACCTTCACCACACTGGGGTATGGAGACTTCTCCCCGGCCACCTGGTCGAGACCATTCGCGGCGCTCGAGGCCTTCAACGGCGCATTCATGATCGCCCTCTTCATCCTCGCCTTTGTCAAAAAGATGACCCGATGATTACACTACGATCCATGCCCAAACATCTGGCGATCTGGGCCGTGCTGATCCCGGGACTCCTCGTTACTGCTGTCGAGGCACAACGACCGAGGGCCCGCGAATTGGGCATCCGCATTGGCACGCTCGAAACCGGAAAGCACAACGCCATTACGGATGTCGCAGGTGTGCAGGTCGGCCACGTCACCCTCATTCGGGGAAAGGGTTCCTTGAACGTAGGAACGGGGCCGGTCAGAACAGGCGTAACGGCCGTTGTCCCCCACCCGGATGACATCTATCTCAACCAGCTCTACGCCTCGGCGCTCGTACTCAATGGAAATGGGGAA
>CAVOEZ010000347.1:0-5303 GCA_963694355.1 Latescibacteria bacterium UBA2968
AGCCGACAACCGCAAATTCGCGCATCTTTCCCTGCCCGTTCCATCTGCTGTTCCAGATTGGGAAATTCAGGATTGATAACGGTAAGGAATCGCAACCACTCCGATGCCTCGGCGAACTCGTCCAGATCCCGCTCCAGACCGTCAACAGGATCGAAGTAAAAAAGCGAGCGAAAACCAGTGGCAACCGCCAGGTCGAGTTCCGCTCGCTCACGCAATCGGTTCAGATCATCCATTCTGCCTGGAACATCCCGAAATGGGCATGACCCGACCAGCAGCGTTGTGTCTACCACAGACATGCAATCCCTCCCCACGCAACAGTGAACGCTTGCGATCTCCCGACTCGAGAGACGACTCTGAGGACAATATTACCTCCGGCCTCTACCCCCGTCAACCACTTTGCAAGTGAATCTCTGAATTCTATCATAGGTGTTAGCCCCTGGACTCAGGTAGCGTCATCCAGTATGAATTCAGGTCGTTCCCGGAGGACCCTGCACGAGCTTTCCAGATTCTGCTGCGCATCTACAAGATAGGTCCGGCTGGCGCCTATGTGCACCTTCTGCAAGATCCCTTCCTCCAGAAACACAGACTCCATCTTCTCCAGATACCTCCGAACACCCCGATCCGCACAGTCATAACGCCTGGCCGTAACTGTCTTTATGTGGCCATCGGAAAGGGTAACCCGCGCATCGCGGATTTGGGCATATCCAAGATAATCGGGCTGAACGATATCTTCGGCGCAATGGAAGACCGTATTGGATCCGAGAGAAGCCCCGAAGAAAATGACCTTCCCATTCAGCTCGGTCATCCGGTAGTACGGAGAGGAAGCGTCACAGGGAGTGTCCAGGTGCCCATCAGTGAGATACGCTGCATGTTCCCCAATTGCGGCAGCCGATGATACGGGGTGCGAACTGCGAACCGCCTCTCTTCGCAATCTGAACACTTCTGTCACCTTTCCGGATGTGGAGGGCGTATGCCGAACCGAAAATCGGACGGGACTGTCTTTCAACACGTTAAAAGTAAGGGTTGGTACCATCACGGTGCCGGACGACCCTACCGCGGCTAGAAGCGCATCGATCAGTGCGTCAGCACCACCCTCCACGTGGCCGAAACTGCGAAGGGAGCTGTGAACCAGCAGCGAGTCACCCTCCCGAACTCCCATTCTCTCAAGACCCTGCCGGATGTCCATCCCGGTAACCGGTTTGAAATTTTCCATGTCAGACAGGTCCCGTAAAAAAACACGGCTCCGACATCAGAACCGTGCGCGTCTTCACTTTTGAATATTTTCTACCCGGACCAACTTCAATTGTCACTTCGCCACCACGAAAGTGGTTTCCTTTGAGAAGGAATTTCCGTTCACCAGATCGGTCACCTCGACCTTCAGGTAGTGACGACCGGAAATCGCCTCTCCCAGATCTAGTTCGGTATAAGCCACTTCGGATTCATCGAAACCCAATTGGTCATAACCAACTGCCACACCCGCTCTTGGTTTCTTTCCCGTCAGAGTATGAACGAGTTTTGCGAGCACCCCCCCCGCCTTGGGTCCCATTGTATACTGAACACGATAACTGGTCTGACCGAAATCATTCCGCTTCAAATTGTAGATCTCGTAATATACGAACACATTCTGACCGGAATGATACGTCCTGGATGGCATCGGCACCACGTTCAAACCTCGCTTCTCGAACTGTCCCGGTTCTTTCGTTTCCGCTACCTGGTGCGCCAGTTCCAAATCACTGATTCTCAGCCGATCTTTGTGATAGTCCTCCACGACAACCTGCTGCCTGTAAAGTCCCAGCCGCCCACTCAATCGGTCTCGAACCTTGACCTCCAGCCGGTAAACACCAGGCGGAACCTCCATTCTTTCGATATCGGGCAAAATGGCGCCATTACCGGTCTGGTTTCCGGGCTGTTGATACATAATATCGCCGGCACGCCGATATACTTTTTCAGACGTGGTGGACAGGAGTGCCAATTGCCGGGTTACGGCCAACCGAGTAACATTCTCTTTCGAATCATAGGCATAAGGCAGACATGGAATGCCAAAGTAGATCTCGAGCGAACTGTTATCCTCCAAGCCTCGAAAATCCGCCAGGGTGTAATAGAAATCGAATGGCTTGACCTGATAGTCCGGGATATAGTAATCGGGGGATAGCGCAACCGCCTGTTCAAAAAGTTTGGATGGAGAAAAACGCCAGAATTTGGACATTTGCCCCACCTGGAGATCCGGAGCACTGGGTACAGGCGCAAAATCGAAGATCCCTGAATTGAATTCATCCGTAAAGGTGATCTCGACGCCGCCGTCGATATCCAGGTAAACCCATGACTCCCAGGGAATCGAACTCATCTGGGCGGCGGATGACAACACTGGACTAAAACCCGAGCCGCTAAAAATGTCTGTATTGATTCTGGACTCGAGGAATCCCTGTGATTGAGATTCCGCCGATGCGCTGAGGTCACCGCCCGCACCTACATTTTGTCCGCTCCCGGTGCCGCCGGTTCCTCCACTTTCAGTGGACGTGCTGCCGTCTCTGGTGGATTCCGAAAGCGTAAGCTGACGCAGATCGGAATCCGCGTCATCCGTACCGGTATCCGCGTCACGCTCGGCCTCGATGCTTAGATCTACAGAAGTGGTTTCAAAACCCAGGATATCCCTCTCCAGAGAAAAACTCCTGATCGGGAACACGGGTCCTGCAAACGTTTCACCCACAGCGTCTGTGCCGTATAAATTGGTGGCCAGTCGCTCCTTGACCTGCAGAACAGCCAAATTTTGAGAAACGTTCACCGAATTGGATGTCGAGACATGGTTGGGTTCGCCAAACCGGATGTAGACCTCCCCCCGCCTGTCCCAGGGCTCTTTGCCTTTCGAATACTCTGTTCTGGCGAACCATACGCGCCGGTAGTGCTCCAGCAGCCGTTCATTGATCGATGTGGTGATGTCGGGATCGCGCTTCTGCCAGAAAGTCTCGAGATAATCGACTCGATCGTTTTCTGCAAGCCTGTCGTATTCAAGGCTTTCCTCCTTCGAGGCGATTAAGTTCATATCCAGGTAGTACGTTTTTTCAAGTGAGTCCAGCCTGGACACATAGGTCGAAAAGAAGCCCATGGCCATATCCAACTTCTCTCGCTTCAGGCAGGCCTGGGCAACTATCGGCATCAGTTCGATCGCGTCGGGATACTCTTGAACGAATCCACTCAGTGACCCGAGAATCCTGTCGTAGTCTTTGACCTTCAGATAGGCATATCCGAGTTTTCTGCTGCCTGCCTTGTCCCTCGGCCGAAGCGCCACATAGCGGGTATACCAGACGATCGCCTTTTCGTAATCGTCCCAGAAGTTTGCGTACCAGTCTCCCATCAGCATGTACGCCTGGGCATATTCCGGATCCATGGACAGGACGCGCTCGAGCTCGGGTTTCACATCGTGCTCGTTCAATATGTATCTGGCGAATGCGATCTGGTAGCGCGCATCCACGTAGTTTTGATCTCGGATGAGCGCTCTCTGAAAATAGGAAATGGCCTGGTAGCGCTCATTGGGAAACTCCATGTGCACCAGACCAAGACCATAGTAGGGTTCAGGATCCTTCCGCGTCATCGACACGGCCTTTTTGAATGCCCACTTCGCGCCTCGGTAATCCTTTGCACGCAGGAAGGCATGACCGATCGCGATGTAAGGATCCTTCTCCTTCGGACGATGTCTTGTAACGACTCTCAGAGGGAAAATCGCCTCCTTCGGCTCCTCCTGGTTCAAAAGCTGAGCTGCTGCTGAGAACAAGGAATCGACCTGGAGCGATCTCAACGTTCCACTTTCCAGGGAATAGCCGCCCGGCTGCCGAATCAGATTCAGGACCCTTCCCCTGTGCCAGTAGCACGTCAAAACCGATGTGCCGGTCGGAGCATCAGGCCTCGAAGCATAGAGCAGATCGGGCATATGCGGAAGATCCGTCGCCGGACAAGTCTTCAGGCGTTCCAGCACCTTGAGCTGACTCTCGATCTGATCTGGCGCCGCATCGCCGCTGCTGATTCTGGTTTCAACCCACGCCGACAATCCATCGAGATCGGGTCGGAGCCCCCCTTCGGATTCGAGCGCGTATTGTGCCATCAAGTCACCGAGGACAACCATATGCTCCTCGCAAACGGTCTTCTCGAACAATTCGTCATTAACGATCAAGGCTTTGATCGCATCGATATACGCCTGACAGCTCTCTCGGGACAGGCCCTGCTTTACGTACTTTTTTCCTATGTGCTTGAAGCCTTTTACTGCCTCCCTCAGGGCATCGCGGGCACTCCTGTACTCGCCCCGGTGCATCCCATAGTGACCACGAGCCCACCAGTTCAGAGACTGGCGAATAACAGGAATCGCTTCTTCCCATTCTTGGTTTTGACCGGAGGTCCATCCGGAGGGTAGTTCCCGTTGCAATTTCTTGATTATCGTTTTTGTCAATTCCCCGTTTGTACTACCGTCAGCAGAAACGACCCGCTCTTCTCCGTTGACCAGGCACGCAATATGATCTTCACCCTCGAGCCACGCCAGAGGTCCGGAAACGTGATCCTCCAGAACAACACGTGCCGCCCCTGCCCTGTCAACCACCCAGAGACCGCGGTTGTCGACTACTGCAAGCCGAGCTCCGCCACCGGAAACAGAGATATCCAGAGGATTGATATCCTCTGGAATTTTCCAGGCTGTTGCGGTTTGCCCATTTGAGTCAAGCAGCCATACCCGGTTTTTTACAAGGGGAAGTTTGCGCAGATCTCCGCCAACCAGTGTGGATCCGAACCCCACATAAGAAAGCCCCCGCTCCAGATAGACAAGATCGAGGGACCCGGGTATAAATTCAATGATACCCGGTTCACCCAGAAAAGGTCCGAATCGCTGTGGATCGGAACCATCCGGATGCATTGTCCAGACACTTGTTAACAGAGCCCTGGGGGCACCATAAGGGACCGTTGAGGCGATCCTGCTGCCATCTGAGGACCAAGCTGCGCCCTGCTCGCCATCTGCCTGTTGGGCGAAGACGACAAGGAAGAGCACAATGGGACACAGCCTGAACAAGACATCCCTCCAAACCCCGGCGTGCCTGGTCAGATGGACGTGAAAGATGGTGCGGGAAATAATGCGATCGTTAAAAGATACACAACATGTCACTGCTCGAACAGACCGTCATGCACCATGGTATCGAGAGCTTCGCCCATCGCAGAAACAGAAGAATCGATATCCGCTTCCGTATGGGAATAACTGGTATAGCAGACCGAATAGATAATCAAGCCCCGCTTAAGCACCTCCTCGTTGAACCTGAGAAAAAGAGCGC
>CAVOEZ010000348.1:0-5294 GCA_963694355.1 Latescibacteria bacterium UBA2968
ACGGCGAGGAAATAGACTGGGTAGTGGATCTAGCCAAGAGATATCCCAACGTCACAGGCGTCTACCTCGACGACTTCATCAGAAAAGAAGGTGACGGTGCGTTAACCCCGGAGGATCTGAAGCGAATCCGTCCTCGCCTGGATGTTGCCGGCCGACACCTGGACATGTGGGTTGTGGTTTACCAGCGACAGCTCGATCTGCCAATTGCGCCCTTGCTCGAGCAGTGCGATATCGTCAATCTGTGGACCTGGGATTCTGAGAACCTGGTCCACCTGGAGAGAAACCTGGAACGTCTCGAGAAAGTGAAACCAGGCGGGCGAGTATCTCTGGGGTGCTACCTGTGGGACTATTTCAACCAGTGTCCGGTCTCCATTTCCAAAATGGAACATCAGTGCAGCCTTGGACTCAAGTGGCTTCAGGAGGGCCGAATCGAAAACATGTCCTTCCTTGCCAACACAGTGATGGACATCGGTATCGAATCTGCCCCCTGGACCCGGAGTTGGATACAGGAAGTTAAAGACATCGAGCTATAGGCCAGTGTCCACCCAATGACAATACTTTCTCATGCGATCTTGCGATCCATTCTGGATGTGCATTGTCCGGAGCTGGCAGGAGACGTCTCATTCGAGCCCATCACCACCGGCAAGTTCAACACCTCCTGTTTCGTTAAAGCGGGAAATCAGGAACTGGTGCTTCGAATCGCACCATCCCGGAATGAAGTATTCCTGTTTTATGAAAAGGAAATGATGCGGCAGGAACCGGAGATCCACAAATGCCTTCGGGCGGAAACCACCGTCCCCGTGGCAGAAATTGTGGCATTCGACGATTCACTGTCCCTCCTCGAGCACGATTTCATGCTTCTGGAGAGACTCCCCGGGTCTCCACTGTCCGACGTACCTTCAGCAGATTTCAATGCCGTGCTCGCCCAGGTCGGGGAGCTTCTCGCTCAGGCTCACCGGATAACTGCCGACGCGTGCGGTTACATCGGCGCGCATCACCCAATGGAGCCGCAGATCACGTGGGTGAATGCCTTCGAAATCATGTGGAATCGACTCATCGATGATATCGTCTCCGTGGGTCATTTCGATCCTGCGGAGGAAGAGCGCTTCCGAAATCTCCTGACCCGAAATCTGATCCACTTCGATCGGCCTGTATCCTTCAGCCTGCTCCACATGGATATCTGGCATCAGAATATCCTGGTTGATCGAAACAGCAAGGTCACGGGCATTCTCGACTGGGATCGCGGTCTGTGGGGAGATCCCGAAATCGAATATGCAGTTCTGGACTACTGTGGAATCTCGGAACCCGCATTCTGGGAAGGATATGGCCAGAGGAGAGATACTTCAGCAGAAGCCCGACTCAGGCAGACCTTTTACCTTTTGTATGAACTTCTCAAATATATTGTGATCCGCCAGGGCAGAAATCACGATGCAGCAGGAGCGGCGAGATACAAGCAGCAGGCGCTCGAAATCGTCTCACGTACATTCCCTTCAGACTGACACATCATAAAGGAGCAACCCTACCGTGAACATCATGATCCCTCATATGGATGATACAAAGATGAGCCGGCTTCGAACTGAATGTCCCGGCGTGGAATTTCTGCATCCACAAAACAACGAGGAAGTCCTCTCACTGGCCCCAAATATCGAAGCTACCTACGGGTTCTGCACGCCGGAACTGATCAATGCAGCACCGAACCTCCGATGGGTGCAGGTGGGAAGTGCAGGCGTCGAACGATACCCTTTTGACTTGATGCGGGAAAAAGACATCGTGTTTACGAATGCCAAGGAGATCTATGGTCCGCAGCTTGCAGATCACAACATGGCCATGATTCTGGCGTTCAGCAGACAGCTCCCGTTCCTGTTCAGAGCTCAGCAAAACAACCTGTGGGAAAGCCGAAAGAATTTTCCTCCGGGGGAACTTCACGGGGAAACCCTGCTGGTCGTCGGTCTTGGTGGTACGGGGTTGGAGACGGCCAGAAGGGCCAAAGGATTCGGAATGCATATTCAGGCCACCCGACGTAAACTGGATCTCCCCTGTCCGGATTTCGTGGACGGAATTCACCCTCCCGAAGCGCTCCACGAACTGTTGCCAGCCGCCGATTGGGTTGCGGTCTGTCTCCCCCTCACAAAACACACACGAGATGCCTTCGCTGACAGAGAATTCGCGTTGATGAAAAAGTCAGCCTACATCGTCTGCGTAACCCGCGGAGGAATTATCAATACCGAGGCGATCACCAGAGCCATCCAGAAGGGGGAAATCGCTGGAGCCGGCCTCGATGTGACGGACCCCGAGCCTTTGCCCGCAGACCATGCCCTATGGAGCTTCGACAACGTGATCCTAACACCGCACGCTTCTGGCCATTCGCCCCATGCTGGATCACGCATGTTCGAGTTGTTCTGTGAGAATGTACGTCGATTTGTGAATGGACAGGATCTGGTCAATGTGGTGGATCTGGAAATGCAATACTGATCACCCCCTTGGTCGTGCAAAAAGCCGTTTTTGACCCGTGGGTGGGACATACTGCGGATTCAGGATACTCGGAATGAATGCAAAACCATGCCGCCCACAGGTGCTCATTCCAGTGTCCTTTTTCGGCCACCAGAACCCGTTTCTCACAGATTCCTTGACACGGAGGCCAATTTTTTGGTTCTTATATAGATGCCTGGGGTTGTTTCTGGTAATAATTGCGGCCGCATTGTAGCCCTGCCTGGCCCTTATTCGTGGGCAATGGTGGGGGTTTTTTCTACCCGCTCCAAGGAGGCCACTTGCAAGACGTTGCGCTGAATCAGTACTTCAAGGATCTTGCGCACCTGAAGCCCCTGTCTCGGAAAGACGAAACAGAGTTAGCCGAGCAGATCAGCCGTGGATCCATGAGGGCCAGGGACAAGCTGGTTCTGGCCAACTTGAGATTCGTGGTTACGGTTGCACGCGAATACGAAAATCGAGGATTGTCACTTGCAGACCTGATCAGCTCTGGAAATCTGGGATTGGTGACTGCAGTTGAAAGATTCGACGGCACCCGGGGATTCAAGTTCATCTCCTATGCCGTCTGGTGGATTCGCCAGGCCATTCGGCAAAGTCTCGCTCAGGATGTGCGCACCATCCGGATTCCGGTAAACCGCACCGCACTGCTTGCCCGGATCTACAAGACCGATCAGGCCTCTCAGCAAATGGATGAACACAGTCCCCCGGCGGAATCGCTGGCCGAAACATTGGGTGTTTCTCGCGAAATGGTGCGGGAGACTCTGGAACTGGGACGGAAGGTCAGGTCGTTGGACGCTCCCGTAAGTGAAGGAGAAGACTATGGGCTTCTGCAATTCTTGCCGGACCGGAATCAGCAGCCTCAAGATGAGAAGATTGCCGAGGATTCTGCACGCAAGGTGATCCGGCAGGTTCTCGACACGATCGACCTTCGAGAATCGGAGGTGTTACGGCTTTATTTTGGAATAGATCAGGAAGCACCCATGACGCTGGAACAGATTGGCCGACGCTACAATCTGACGCGAGAAAGAATTCGTCAGATAAAGGAGAAAGCGTTGACCAAACTGCAGCATCCCACCAGAAGAGGAAAACTCCATACCATCCTTAGAGACACGGAATTCAGTGGTAGTGAATCCGTTCAGGAGGACCGTTGATTGACCATTCAGGTACACGGAAACGATATCGAGAAGGCACTGAAAGTGCTCAAGCGGCAGAATCAGAAAAACGGGCTCACAAAGGACATCAGGAGAAAAAGGTTCTACGAGAAGCCCTCTGAAAAAAGAAAGAGAAAGCACAACGAAGCCCAGAGGAGAAGACGGAAACTGGGTCTCTGATGCTTGTTCGGAAATCTTTCTAACCAGACCGCACAGACGCTTTAAGCCTTAACAAGAAGCCCCCGGAGTTAACACTCCGAGGGCTTCTTGTTTCTTTTATCCGCACTGTAAAATAAGTTGGCGGCGCTACGTAATCTCGTAAATCCCCGAGTTTTTCATATTCTCCCGCGTCTCCACCTTGTAGACCCAGCACCTGTGTTCCGTCTTCTCTCGGATCAATTTATCAGCATAGTCGAAAACGAACTTGGATGAGGCCTCCATCCCCACGTTCGGCATCATCTTCAGGTCGACGATACCGCGCTTGTGCATTTCTTCAAAAAGATCCTTCTCTGGATCATTCTCATTGATCAGCATGGTATGGTCGAACATATCCTCGAGCCACACCTTGAGTTCCTTCAGTTTTCCGAAATCAACAACGAAATGATTGTCATCGAGTTCGTCACAGGTGAAATGAAAAGTAATGTCTCTGTTGTATCCGTGAATGAACCGGCAGTGTCCATCGTGGTGCGCCTGCCGATGGGAACACGGCAGATTGTGAAACGTCTTTGTGGATGAAAAGCGTCCTTTTCCCATGGGCCCCTCTTTTCCGTATGAATTGACTATATTGATCTATCTACAAAATACGGATCGATCAACTGCTGTCAAGCACTCGAATGATGATACAAGGGAGTATCTGAATGATGATTGATACCCATACTCATTTCTACGATCCTGATCGACCACAGGGAATACCCTGGCCGCCCGCGGATAATGAGTTACTTTATCGAACCGTACTTCCGCAACATCTCAAAGCCCTTGCCGAGCCTCTTGGGGTCACCGGAACTGTCGTTGTGGAGGCCAGCCCGTGGGTAGAAGACAACCAGTGGATTCTTGATCTCGCAGACAGTGATCCATATATCCTCGGGTTTGTGGGCAATCTGGATCCATACGCAGACACATTTAATGAGGATCTGGATCGTCTTTCGAAGCGTCCATTCTTTAGGGGTATCCGCGTAGGCAGGAACCATTTGGAAAAAGATGACCTCGCCCGGTCCGGAATCCACAGACTGTCGGAAAAAGGATTGTCTCTGGACATCCTGGCAGGACCGGAACAACTCTTCCAGGTTTCGCGTTTGGCAGAAAACCTGCCGGAACTGAAGATTGTGTTGAACCACGTCGCGCACGTCCCGATCAACGGCTTGATGCCCGACGCCGTGTGGATCGATGGGCTTCACGCTGTGGCAAAACATCCCGGGGTTTACTGCAAAGTTTCGGGAATGGTCGAAATGGCCAGGCAGTCTCCGGCACCAGTAGAAATGCCCTACTATGCACCTACTATGGACCACCTGTTTGAGATTCTCGGAGAGACCCGTCTGATCTTTGGCAGCAACTGGCCTGTCTGTGAGCGGGCTGCAGAGTATGCAACGGTGTTCCGAATTGCAGAAGAATACTTCGCCGGCATCAGTTCAGAAGCACTGGAAAAGGTGTTCTGGAGAA
>CAVOEZ010000349.1:0-5289 GCA_963694355.1 Latescibacteria bacterium UBA2968
ATGTGGCAGGAGTCGATTCCTTCTATGCGTTGACGCTGTCCAGCGAAAAGGAATATCGTATTCCGCTTCTAGATCCTCCTGCTGAACCCGGCGGCTTTTCGATCCCCCGAGGGGGGTTCAGGCTCGCCCTTTCCCCGGATCACAAATTTGCATTTGTTACTGAGGAGTTCGTCAGTCAGGTCGAGGTGATCGACCTCGTAAACGCGAAATCCGTAAAACAAATCCCGGTTGGTTTTGCACCTCTGGGTATAGACATTTCCTCAGATGGCAGCAGGGTTTACGTTTCTACAAAAGACCGGACCATCACCATCCTGGATGGAATTTCCCAAACCTGGCTTGACAGTATCAGCATCGACGGGATCGGCATAGGGCGTGTAGTGATTTCACCGGACGGCAGCAAAATCTATACGGCAATGGAAATGCAAACGTCCACACCATCGTTTCCAATAGTTAGCATAGATGTGGAAAGCAAGTCTGTGACGCAAATGCTCGAGGTGGTCAACTCAGATGACCTCAGCACACAAGTGTCGGACCTTTTCCTATCTTCAGATGGCACAAAGCTGTATGCCGCGATCTCACGAGTCGTACCAGCCGCCCAGGCAGGCAACATATTTACGGCAGATCTCGTGGGCAGTCTTCTCGTTGTCGATACGGAATTACTGACCGTATCCACCGAAATCCGAGTAGGTGGACAGGCAGGTAATTTCAGCATCTCCCCGGATGGCAAGACAGCCTATGTGGCAGGCTTCGAATCCCTGCAGAACCCGGAGTTCCAGATCTTTATAGTCGATCTCGAAACGGAAACCGTAGTGGGCTCGATTTTTGGTTTTGGCCTCCCGGTCGATGTCGAAATCAGAGCTGGAAAAGCGGTAATTTCTGAACTGAGAGTGCCAGAGATCGTATTGTTTGACAAAACTGGCCTAATTTCAGAAAAATCTTGCACCTACACCTGGATTGCGTTAAATTTCGCCCACTATTAAAGAAGCTCGAACCTGAACCGATGCGGCGTAGAATTCACGCCTCAGGTATGGCAGGATCAGGTGACCAGGGGAATCCAATTCACGTCAAGAGGTGAATACAGGATGCTTGCATCATTGCTGCTGGAACCGGGACGACTCGAACTCCGAAATATCGAAATCCCAAAGGCAGGCCCCGGAGAAGTTGTGATCAGGGTGCGTACGGCACTGACGTGCGGCACCGAACTGAAGACCTTCCGACGGGGTCACCCGAAAATTCCCACCCCTACTCCCCTGGGGCACGAATTTTCAGGGGATATATTCGAAGTTGGTGAAGGGGTAACCAATTTCAAGCCTGGGGATCAGGTCATGACCGCCCCAACCGCCCCTTGTGGGGACTGTTTTTACTGCAAGAAGGGTCAGGAAAACCTTTGCAGTCTGGTCATGGAAACCATGGTATTCGGAGCATTCGCCGAATATGTCAGGATCCCTGCCCACATTGTTAATAGCAATATGTTCAGAAAACCCGCACACCTTTCCTACGGCGAGGCCGCCATGTTGGAACCGTTGTCCTGTGTGGTCTACGGGATGGACCAGGTGAGCATGGGGCCCGATGACAGTGTTTTGGTGATCGGCGCCGGTGCGATCGGCCTGATGCACGTGGCCGTGTTGAAGGCCCTGGGAGCCGGCAAAATCATGGTCGCGGGCAAAAGAGAACACAGACTGAAACTTGCCCAGGCCCTGGGCGCAGATCACATCATCGACGCGGAAAACGAAAGCACACTGGATCGTGTCAAGGAACTTACCGATGGTATAGGCGCAGATCTGGTGGTGGAATGTACAGGTCAGCTTGCGGTTTGGGAAGACACGCCGGACCTGGTTCGCAAAGGTGGAACGATCGTACTGTTCGGCGGTTTGCCAAGGGGGACGCGCGCTACTTTCGATACCACACGGTTACACTACGACCAGATCACCCTCAAGGGTGTTTTCCATTACAGCCGCAGCGCTGTTAAAAAAGCCTACAGGCTCCTGGCCGACAAAAAAATCCAGGTAAACGGGCTGATTTCGGGTACCTACTCGCTCTCCGATCTCAAGCACGTGTTTGAGCTGCTAATGGCGAGAGGCAGCGACGTCAAATTCGCGGTAGTTCCCACAGAAGCAAGTCCCGGCGAAGTGGGTTGAGGGCGCAGCCATGCGTGTTGCCCGCTTCTACGATTTCGATGATATTCGGATCGAAGAAGCGCCACTCCCTGAACCAGGACCCCGTGACGCCCTGGTAAAAATGGCGGTTTGCGGAATCTGCACAAGCGACACCCTCTCCTGGTACGTCCGTCGGAAAGCACCGACGGTGCTGGGGCACGAGCCCTCGGGAACCATAGTAAAAATCGGCGATTCCGTCGAAGGATTTCAGGTCGGCGATCGTGTTGTAATGCATCATCATGCCCCCTGTATGGTATGTCGTCTGTGCCAGAGGGGGAATTTTTCTATGTGCCCTGCATGGAAAGCATCTGCCCTCGATCCCGGGGGCCTCGCAGAATTCGTTCGTGTCCCGGATCTCAATCTCCATACCGACACGCACATCCTCCCTGACTCACTTTCATTTGAAGATGGTGCACTGGTAGAGCCCGTCGCATGTGTCGTTCAGGCCCTCAAACGCCGTGCCCGGATGCGACGCGGTGATCGCGTGCTCGTCATCGGGATGGGTATTATGGGGCAGATCATCGCCCTTGTCGCCAGACATTATGGTGGTTCGCCAGTCATTGCAGCCGACTTCGTACCTTACCGAAACGCAAAAGCACTCGAACTTGGGGCCGATGCAGCCATCGATCCATCTAAGGAGAACCTCGTTCAGAACGTCTCCGCACTGACCGGCGGTGAACTGGCGGACCTGGTGGTGGTAGGACCCGGCAGCCTTCCAGCAATGCAGTCCGGATTCGAAGCGGTCGGCACAGGAGGCACCGTACTCCTGTTTACACCAACCCAGCCCGGCAAGGATCTGCCTGTCGACATTTATGATCTTTATTCTCGTGACATCACCTTGATCGGAAGCTACTCGTGCGGCCCACCGGACATGAAGGAGGCCCTGGACATCGTATCTCGAGGTGTAGTAACGGCTCAGAAGCTTGTCACACATAGATTCCCGCTGGAACAGGTGACCGAAGGATTCAAGACTGTTGCCGAAGCAAGGGACTCTGTCAAGACACTGATTATCCTCGAACAGACCGGCTGAATCACTTGATCAGTTCACCAGACAGAAAGGAAATCCAATGCCTTTTGTAACCGTAAAAATGCTGGACGGCCGAACACCTGAACAGAAAAAACAGCTGGTGCGTGCCATCACGGACGTGGTAGTCGACATCTGCGGTGCCAAACCGGAAGGTACCATGGTGGTCATCGAAGATATCGCCAGAGATCACTGGTCCCGCGGCGGCGTGATGATTTCTGATCAGTGAAAGGGTTGCTCTAAACCTCCTCAGGAAGGAATCTCCAAGTGTGCACAATCGCCTCTGTCATCCAGAATGGCAAATGCTACATGCTCAAGAATTTCGATTATCGACCTGTGCCCACAGGCTGGACACGATTCGAGCCATTCGATGACGATCTCGCGCATTTCGCACTTGTCGATCACGCCCAGCAAGGACTTAATTCGGGCATGAACAGCGCCGGGCTCGGTCTGCAGATTTCGCGATCGAAGTGTAATGATCCCAGTCCTGAAAGGCTGGAATGCCGTACAATTCTAAACGCAGAAATTCTCTCTCGCTTCAGCCGAGTCCCGGAAGCCGTTTCCTATATCGAAGAATTCGCCTCAATGCATCCGGAAATGTTCGGCGGAAACGTGATGCTTGCCGATAGGAACCGCATATCCGTAACCGAATACTTTGGTGGTAACGCCCGCTCCGAACTTCTGGAAGACGGGTATCTGGTCAGAGCGAATCACTCGGTTTTCGGCCTGATCGACAATGAGGGAGAAAACAGTCTTACGAGATTGGAAGCGATGACAACGTTCGCAGAGGACATCTACAACGAGCTTCCGCGCCTGTCTGAAGGAGAAATCCTGGACAAATGCAAGGAGCGTCTTCGTACCGGCCCAATACTTCAGGATGCTACGCGAAGCTCCTTCATATTGGATATCGGGAAGAAAACGATACATTACATGCTTGGTAGGGGACCGTGGAGCTCCTTCACATTCAGTCTTCAAAAAGCTGTTGCATAGTCCGGCGAAAAGCAGGTGTCCTGATTCCCTTCACTTTCCTGATATCACGCAAAGCCAATCCAAAACCCGAACGATAGTGGAGGACTAATGCAGCCCCAATTTCCAACACTGGAACACGGAGAAATCCAGGAGCGGCTCACCCTGCCCGATCACCCGGTTTCCATGGTTCTGGACACAGACACCTACAACGAAATCGACGATCAGTTCGCACTTCTGTATGCTCTGCTGTCCACGAACCTTCATGTCGAAGCGATATACGCCGCCCCCTTCCACAACGGCAGATCTTCCGGGGCTGGAGACGGGATGGAAAGAAGCTATGATGAAATCCTCCGCATCCTGGATCATATGGCGATGGATCGAAGCAGAGACGTTTACAGAGGCGCCACAGAATATCTGCCCTCAAAGAACGATCCCCGTACCAACCCTGCAGTGGAAGACCTCCTGAGGCGGTCAAAAGAAACCCGGACAACTCCGCTCTATGTCGTTGCAATTGGTGCCATAACAAATATTGCATCCGCCCTCTTGCTGGATCCGGAACTGGTACAACGCATAGTGGTAGTTTGGTTGGGCGGGCACCCTACATATTGGCCAACCGCGTCAGAATTCAATCTGAAACAGGACATTGCCGCATCGCAGGTATTGTTCGATTCGGGTGTGCCATTGGTTCATGTGCCCTGTAAAAACGTTGCCGAACACGTAAAAACCACTCTTCCAGAAATCGAGCGTTATGTAAAAGGTCAGGGACGAATTGGCACTTACCTGCACGAAATATTCGAAGGATACAGCAAGGACCACTTCGCCAGATCCAAAGAAATTTGGGATGTGGCAACAATAGCTTACCTCGTGAACCCCAACTGGGTACCATCTGCAATCATGCCGGCACCTGTGCTCAAGGAAGATCTCACGTGGGACACTTCAAACGAGTCCCGCCATCCCATTCTCGCAGCAACAAATGCAAGAAGAGACCCGATTTTCAAGGACCTCTTCTCAAAGCTCGCAGACCACGCTGACCAGGGTTGAACCGGAACCCGATGCCCGTACAGAAGTCTTAACAACAGAAAGTGCAAGCTGCAGGCGCAATATTCGAGACGTTTGCGCCTTGACACCAACCTGCAGCGC
>CAVOEZ010000350.1:0-5284 GCA_963694355.1 Latescibacteria bacterium UBA2968
GGAGCGGACGCTGGAGCTACAACGTAAGGTCAACGAGCTGGAGGGAAGAGATCGCATTGCTCAGCATCTCCTCACGGTCCACTCACTGGAGGATACGTTGAAGCTCCTGCTCGAAGTGATAGAGGAAGTCACCGGACTGGGCAGACTGGTGATCTATCTGCAGGAGGAAGCCGGCATAAGAGCAGCTGCCGCTATTGGTCTCAGGGAACGTGGTAAAATGGCCGATGCCCGGGAACTACAGCAGCACACTTTCGAGGACAGAACGGAATCCCTGAATCAGGTCCTTTCCACCCGGCAGCCGACCAGTATCGACCTCTCCGGGGGGACCTCCCTCATTGTTCCCGTCCTGCGCGGGGAAGAAATCCTTGGGATGATTGAGGCGTCCAGCCCCGACTCCGAAGGAGTGAAGCCAGGCGATGCAACCAGTACTCTCGTAAGTTTTGCGCTACAGGCGGCAGTCGCGATCAGCGATTCACGGTTTCAGCAGAACTCAGGCAAATGGAAAGACGAGCTGGATGAAGTCCTGGAAAATGCAGAGCAACTGGATGTGCTGTCGGAAGACGGTGCGGACAAAAACTGATCTGGAGCTACAAGGGCAGGACCTTCTCACTAAAGTAGCCAAACTTGAATTCCGGTTTCCGTGCGACATCCCGTCTGGTGTCCCGTAAATTGTTCGACCTGAACTCCAGAGAACAACAGAGCCTCATGGCAAAAAAACAACCACAAACAGCCAGTCGCAAACACTTCGGAAAGAAGGAAGCGGCCTGGATCATCGTAGAGGCCTCGGAAGACGGCGAATCTGCCTTTCTGCGCGGGATGTGCTTTGGCGGTGACAATAACCTTGAACTCGAAGATCTGGTCAAAGTACTGAATAACCAGTACGGAATTACCACGGGGATTAATGGCGACGTTCTTGGCCGGATTTTGAAGCAGGCATTGGCGGACCCGGATCGCGAATACTTTGGCAAGGGCGACCTGGTCATAGCTAGCAGAGTTCCTCCGATACCCAGCCAGGATGGGGAAATTCTTAAAAAATATTTGGACCGGGTCACAGGCAGGGTGGAACTCCCGCACACCGCCCTCAGGGAATCTATGGAACAGCCCGTACTGGCTGGCGTGCTCTCGCAGGATCTGAGAGTGCGGGCTGTCCGTCCAGGCGATGAACTCGCAGTGATCATCCCCCCGGTGAATGGTTCTCCCGCGCAAGACATCTTCGGCAATTCCAGCAGTATGGCTCGAACGCCCAAGAGGGCATACCTGCGTGCCGGTCCCAACGTCGTTAGAGAAGAAAACGCCTACAAATCTAAAATCTTCGGATACGTCTGCGAAACAGACGGTCAGATCCTGGTCATCTCGCCAATCTGGATCTCCGCAGATGGCGCAGAAGCCCACTTTATTCATTTTCCTCAGGTCGGTTCACAAGTCGTCCCACAGCCAGAGTGGTTGGACCAATTGATCCAGCTGCAAGATATACGGGTAGAAATGCCCACGCGGGACTTCAACAGCCTGACCAGATTTCTGGTCGACAACAGAGCCAGAAAGGGCAGTTTTGCGCTTGCTCGCGGGAAATCTCCAGAGGCGGGGAAGAACGCACAGCTCGCCTGCAAGTTTTCCGCGATCACGGACGATATGGAGTCACGCGATCTCTCCAAACTTTCCTCTAGCGCGGTCGAAGAGAACCAGCTCATCGCCGAGATCCAACCTCCCACCATCGGGATACCTGGAGAAAATCTGAACGGTGAAGAGATACCGGCTGCAGACGGAACGATGCAGGAATTCCACGCGGGAGAGAACGTCCGGGTTGAACTGGAAGAGGGGCAACCGAAATATTTCTACGCGGAGATCAGTGGAAACGCGTATGTCATCACCAATACGATTTCGGTCAACTCCGTACTCCACATCGAGGGCGATATCGACGCCTCGAGTGGCGACATAAACGCCGTAAAGGACCTCACCGTCAGTGGATCCATCAAGGCTGGCGCCAAAGTCAGCGCAGCGGGTTCCATCACGGTGGGAGAATGCATTCAGGTTGGTGCGGTCGTCCGGGCAAAGGGGGATGTAATCGCATCTCAGGGAATTCTTGGGAATGACACACGGGTGATCTCCCTGGGCAGCGTGGAAACGAGATTCGTTCAGAGCAGTACCATCATGGCCAGAAACAATGTGACTGTGATCGACCACCTGTTCAATGCAACGGTGCGGGCAGGCGGAGATCTCGTGGTGCACTCTGGATCCGGCGAAAGAAGTGGAAGCATTGTGGGCGGAGAAGCCTATGCGTCATCCGGAATCCAGGCAGAAATTGTGGGGTCGCCCTCGTCGAACAAGACCATCGTCGGCATTGCAACAGACCTGGGCCTGGAGGCCAAACGCAGAAAGGTTACGGAAAACATCGAGTTCTGTGACACCAACTTGCTGCGTATCTTTCGCACACTGGGCGTGCAGAGTTTCGAAGCGTCCCAGATCAAGACTTTGCTTAAGAAGACCCCGCCATGGCGGCAAAAATCAACTGTTGAACTCCTGATGAAAACCAAGGATCTCGTTGCATATAAAGAGCAGCTTTGTACGACCGAAAAAGGTCTTCTAGGGACACTTCAGGAGTCGATTCGAGATGCCACGGTCATCGTAAACCAGAAGGCTTTCTCGGATGTCCAGATCAAAATTGGGGCATCCTCTAAGATCCTCACAGAAGACGTCGGCACCATGGAATTTATCCAGCAGGATGAAGAAATTTCATTACGTGATCCACAAGCAGCAGTTCAGGTGGACGAAATTGAGGACGACGCACCCGAGAACTGACCTTTCCGAGTCTGATCCATCTCGCTCAACCAATCAGGGCACCGAAATGAAACTACTGATAGGTACTCTGCTGAGTTTGCTACTATGCTCCTACTGCTACGGTCAGGATCGCCAGGTCACCGTCAGGGCTGAAGGCGAAATCGTTGGCGGCAACACATTGGGCGCAAGACAACAAGCGCTTATACAGGCATTTCGTCAAGCCGTCGAAGAAGGTCTTGGCACCTTGATCGAGTCCAGTACAATCGTGCAGAATGCTGCGGTTATATCCGACAACATTTATGCCAAATCCCAGGGATATGTTAAAACACACGAGGTCCTGAATGAAGGGGTTGAGGCGGAATCCAGTACCTATTTCGTTGAGGTGCGCGCTACCGTGAACCTGACGGAAATGGGAACCGACCTCCGGGCCCTGGGCATTCTGAAGGACATGATGGGGAATCCCAAAATACTCTCGCTCATCCAGGAGGTATCCACCAGATCGGGACAGACATCGATGATAGACGAATCGGCCGCATCAATCGCGGTTGAGGAGGCCCTTCGGGAGCATCACTTCGAGCTCGTCGATCGAGAGCAGGTAAACAAGATCCGCGCGGACGAAATGGCGAGAATGGGTGACCTGCTCCTGAATCGGTTGATGGATGATCCGGACGCCATTTCGAGAATGGCAAAGAGAGCTCAGGAATATGGTGCGCAATACTTGCTCTTGGGCTCTTCCCTTATCGAGTCGGAAACAACCTCAGGGACCGCGCACCGATCCAATGCCACATTCAAGTGCAGAGTCGTGGATGCCGCAACCGGCGAAAAAGTCGCGCTTACCCAGAAAGCGGAGTCGGGAAAGGGTAAGGATCGCAACAGCGCCGATATGTATGCCGGCCAGAGGGCGGGTCGCATTGCTGCTGAGGACATCATTCCCCAGATTGTACAAAACTGGTCCAGACGTGCCAATGAGGGCATCGCCTACGTCGTAAAACTTTACGGCGTCAAGAGTTACGGCAAGCAGGGGCGTAGATTCATCAATGCCTTGAAGGGTTTCCCGGGTGTTACCCAATGCACCAGAAGGATGTGGGATGCCAGAATGGGAAGACTTGAAGTTGACGTGGCATTCAAGGGTGGAACGGCCGATGATCTACTCGACGGTATATTCGAACTCGCTGAAGGCATTCCTGGCATGGAGAACCTGGATTTGGAAGAACAGACGGGAAATAATATGAATTTCAGAATCAAGTGAAGCTCATAGCCACAGTTCAACGTCTGGAGGAAACGATGAAACAAACACTCAGCATCCTGGTGTGTGTGTTGATTCTCATATGTATACCGGAAATCGGAGAGAGTTTTGGCAAACTCGGAAAGCTGAAGAGCCTCGTTAGTGGTGGGGACGTTGGTAAACTACTCGAGCGAATTGAAAAGACGAAGAACAACTTCATGGGTGCCACCAACTGCCTTCGATTGAGTCGAGATGTATTATTCGACATCGCAGCCACCAGCGAGAAGAAAGAACAGCTGAAATCGAAAGAATCGGAACTGGAGACGGCAGAGACAGATGAGGACAAGGAACGGATCACCGTTGAAATCCAGAACTTGAAGGAAAATGAAATTGAAAGGTCCAGAAAGAGTGGGGAACTGGAGAAAAAGAAACTTAACAAGCAACAGCTGAAAAACTCAGGCAAGCTGGGCTACAATCTCGCCCTGGCAATAGTGAAAGACAAGGCCGCGCTCAAAGACGGAAGGAAGATCAGAGGGGATGGCCAGAAGGCGCTGGAGAGTATCAAGAAAGACAAGATTGCGGCCGCCAGGGCGGGCACCAAGATCCCGCAGCTTTCCTCGGCGCTTAAAAACGATATTCCGAGGATTCTTACGGAGGCTCCAAGGCAAATCAAAACCCTCCAGGCATTCATGTCGGCAAACAAGGCGCTCAAGAAAAGCAACAAGATCGAGAAGATGGGGAAACCCAAAGTGGATGATGAATTCGAAGAACTGGATTTCTGATTAGTGTCACCCTGCCCTGAATATTCATTGGGCCAGGTATCGACCCGAATTTGAGTAGAATCAGGGGTTGTGCCTGGCCCAATTTGTCGAAACTCGAATCTATGTTCAAAGCCATATTCATCAGCGGATTGCTGTGCCTGACTTCACCTCCGGGTCTTCACGCGAATTCGGATGTAAACACTCGATTTACCGATTTCTTTATCTCTGCCTCCTCGAGCAGTCTGGAGGCAACGCTTCAAGAATATGCGAACACCGACGCATTCCGGGAACGTGCCTCGAAGTGGGCGAGTGCTGCCCTTGAATCCGTGCCTACTCTGAATCATCCGCCTCAAGACCGTGCCGGTATGGACGAAGGAATTCAGCGCGTTGTAGAGCCCAATACGCTTTTCATCAGAGGCATCTTGTCTCGAGCCGACCTGAAGAACGTCATCCACTTCGCGAGCGTCGAATACGTGCTCAGTACAAGTGTCACCCTCGAGTTCTTCGATCTGGTTTCGGGGAA
>CAVOEZ010000351.1:0-5281 GCA_963694355.1 Latescibacteria bacterium UBA2968
GCCCATTTATCCAGGTAAAAATATTACGGTAATTGCTGAGGCTATTGCGTTGAACTACCAGCTTAAGATTCAAGGCTATCATACGGCAGAAGAATTCAATCGTAGGCTTATTGAAAAAATCCAGAGGAAGGATCAGGCCAGTGCACTGATCCGGGCAGATGTAGAATAAGGGAGGATGGAGACGTTGATGAATATGAAGAAAAATGCAGTATTGCTATTGCTGGGGATGTGTGTTCTAATTGCTACCGGATGTTCCGGAAAAAACAAGAAGGATGAATCCGAAGCCGAGCGAATATACTATGTGGCCTTCAGAGATCTTGAAGAAGATTTGAAGACGCTTCCCGATGCCATCAAACAGTACTCGGAACTCTCCATAAAATACGCGCACACCCCTGCTGGCAAAAAGGCAGTTGTGCGCTTGGAAGAATTGAATCGTGCCCAGAAGGAGCTCACAGGTTCCGATACACTTTCCGGAAATGCTTGGATTCCGATCTATATCCGTGCGGATTCTGTGGCACCAGGCTATCCGCCTGTCGTGAAAAGGCTGGGTACTTACTATTATAATAACACGTACCTTGCCTCTCGTACGGGGGCCATGACACAGAATTCCGCTATTGTGGAAAGTGTCCTGCAGATGTGGAATACCCAGGATGAGATGTGGGCACGTTATGAATTCAGAGAAACGCCCGATGACAGACACTGGCGAGATCAGTTGTGTAAGCAGGCCACTCAAGTAGCGCGGATGCTTGAAGCCGTCAGGCGATATGGGGAAGCACTCGATATTGTCAATAAAGGTCTTGATTACGCCATTGGTGAGGATGTGATCGCCCATGCCCGTGTCTTCGCTTCGTTCTATAATTTCAGAAGAGCGAAGTATGCGCAAGGCATCGAACTGGCACAGAAAGCGATCGAATACGAGTTTCTTGAACAAAATGATCGGGCGAGGGCGCACCACGTTATCGGGCTGTGTTATTCCACGGTTTACAGCAGAAGCAAAGATATAGCGGATCTGGATGAAGCGATCGATGCGCTTAATGAGGCTTTAAGGGTCGAACCGTCGATGATCAAGGCGAAAGATCTGCTCAAGACCTTGCGCAAATACCGTCAAGGATTGCCATCCTGAAAGCTGATTTCGGGCCAGTCATTCAGGGAGAAGGGGATGTCCGAGACACAGCATCGGGTGCTGGTAATTGATGATGATCGTCTGTTCCTGGAAATCGTGCAGTTTCATCTCGAACGATCCGATTTCCTGGTGGACACGGTCTCGGACCCGCGGGCAGGATTCAACAGGGCTATCGAAGGCCGGTACGACCTGATTCTACTGGATCTGATGATGCCGGGGATGAATGGTGAGGAAGTTTTGAGCCTCTTGAAGCCATTCAGCGGGCAGCATCGGGTAATGGTCGTGAGTGCCCATACAGATGAGTCATACCGGGCAAGAGCGCGGGATTTGGGCGCAGCGTTTTACATGTCCAAGCCTGTAGATCCTGACGATCTGGTAAGAGCGGTTACCGATCTTGTATCCGGAGGTGATGGCGCTGATCACGTGTACACTGCGAGGTCAGAAACCCCGGGTCCGCTTGACAGGCTGGCTCTCTGGGTATTCGACAATGATGAAGTCAGTCCGGGAAGGGGATTGCCGGCACTGGGAGTTATCCTGGGCATTGTGGGTGTTATGATCTGGTTGGTAGTTTTTTGAGCACCAATTCGAGAACCGGGCGACTGCGTCCGGTTCTTTTTCTTTCGTGAGCAGGACGACCAGGAGTGATACCGCTCGAATCCAATTATACACTAGAGACGGAGGGGCACAAGGGGATGGAATCGATTGTCTGCAAATTTGGTGGTACCTCTCTGGCCAATGCGGAACAGATACAGAAAGTCAGGGGCATTCTGGATACCGATCCCCGCCGTAAATTTGTCGTCCCTTCAGCGCCCGGAAAACGTGATAGTGATGACACCAAGATTACCGATCTACTCTATCTTTGCCACGAACTTTCGCGTCAAAAACTGGAGTTCAGTGATCCCTTTAGCCGAATCAGGCAACGCTACACCGAGCTTGTTGACGCATTGCAGGTTGAACTGGACATGGATCAACTTCTGGATGAACTGGAAAAACAGATCGCAGGTGGTTCCAGCACAGATTATGTAGCTTCCAGAGGTGAATATCTATGCGGCCGGATTCTTGCGGATCTGCTGGATGCCACCTTTATCGATCCTGGCGACGCGATCTTATTCACTTCCGGAGGAGAGCTGGACGTTGCCAGCTACAAGAATCTGGCAGCGTGTCTTGCCGGCGAGGGACTTTATGTGATCCCGGGGTTTTACGGAAAAGATGCAAGCGGTGAGGTTAAGACTTTCTCACGGGGCGGATCCGACATCACAGGGTCCATTGTAGCCAGGGCTGTTCGGGCGAAGGTTTATGAGAATTGGACGGATGTGTCGGGCATGCTAATGGCAGACCCCCGGCTGATTCCCAATGCGAGACCTGTGAGAGAAATCACATACCGGGAAATTCGCGAACTTTCTTATATGGGTGCCTCGGTCTTTCACGACGAGGCAATGTTCCCGGTTCGCGAAGCCAACATTCCTGTCAATATACGCAACACGGATCGTCCGGAAGACCCGGGTACGATGATTTTGCCTACCCGGACACTCACAACTGAGCAGATCGTGGGTGTCGCGGGACGTCCAGCGTGCTCGATGCTGTTTATAGAGAAGGCGATGATGAACCAGGAAAGAGGATTCGGTCGACGGGTCCTGGAGATCGTTGCGTCTCACGAAATCAGCTATGAGCATACGCCATCGGGCATAGACACGATGTCGGTAATCATCAGGGATGAGGAGCTTGATGGGAAAGGTGATGCGCTTCTGGTCGATATCGAGCGGGTGCTTCAGCCGGACAGGGCGGAATTGATACCCGGGCTGGCGCTTATCGCGACAGTTGGTGAAGGGATGTCCCACCGCGTAGGCATTGCCGCTCGCCTTTTTGGAGCACTTGCAGAGGCCCGTGTAAATGTAAGAGTGATAGACCAGGGCGCCTCGGAAATCAACATTATTGTTGGGGTTGAAGAGGCCGATTACGAGAGCGCAGTGAAAGCAATATACAACGCTTTCGTAGATGAAGCAGTCTGAAACGGTACAGGACAGCGTGATGAATCCAGGAGGAGCCTGGTCGATCGATACCCTCGGCGACCAGAAAAGGATAATATCCAAATTTGAGAATGCCGGATTTTCCGCATCGGCTGCAGCCGACAAGGCCGATTTGACCGCTCGGGCCTGCGCGGGATTGGCCGACATGCGTGTCGTTTCTTCCCAGCCTCTAATTGCGTTCTGGATACCGGGTAGAATTGAAGTCCTGGGCAAACACACAGATTATGCCGGGGGGCGCAGCCTGCTTGCTGCAACAGAACGTGGCTTCTGCTTTGCAGCCGCACCCAGGCAGGATTCTGAGGTAAGGGTCGCGGACGTCATCAATAACCTGAGCACCCGCATCCACCTTCATCCGGATCTGGCACCTGAAGTCGGCCTATGGACCAACTATCCCGCCACGGTTGCGAGGAGGCTTTGCAGAAACTTCGGGCTTGATAAAGGTGCAGATATCGCCTTTGCCAGCGACTTGCCGCAGGCATCCGGCACGAGCAGTTCCAGCGCATTGATTGTGGGGTTTGCCCTGATTCTAATGGCCATTGGCGAACTGGATCTACTCTCAGAATACAGGTCCCACATTAAAACCAACGAGGATCTCGCAGGTTTTCTTGGGACCATTGAAAATGGACAGAATTATGGCTCACTGCAGGGGGATAAAGGTGTGGGTACGTTTGGCGGTAGCGAAGACCATACCGCTATGTTGTGCGGAAAAGCCAACCACTTGACTCAGTATTCATTCTGCCCCGTACTGTTCGAACGTGCACTTGCACTTCCTGATGATATCCGCTTTGTGGTGGGATATAGTGGTGTGGTTGCAGAAAAAACTGGAAAGGCAATGCAATTATACAATCGCGCTTCCCTCCTGGCAGCGGCCTGCGCTGATGTTTGGCGGCGGCACTCACACACAGAATCCGAACACCTGGCTGAGGCCTTGCGGAATTGTGATGGACAGCCCGGACCAATTCGGGAAGCACTGCGCGTTGAAACACATCCGGAATTCTCATCTCAGGAACTACTGAACCGATTCGAACACTTTTACGCGGAGAGCGAACAGATTTTACCTGCCGCCGCAGACGCGTTGGCCACTCAGGACTTTATGGAGTTCGGCAACCAGGTAGAACGGTCTCAATATACCGGGAATCGCCTGCTGCAGAACCAGGTTCCGGAACTGGTAGACCTGGCACGCTCCGCACGGGCATTGGGTGCAACGGCCGCTTCTGCATTTGGCGCGGGATTCGGTGGTAGTGTATGGTCTATGGTGCATCGGGAAAAGGCTGACGAGTTTTCGATTGCATGGGAAACCGCATACCATCGCCAATACCCCGACAGGAAGGGTGCCAGGTTTTTCCAAACCCAGGCAGGTCCACCCGTTTTCGAGTTAGAATTCAGCACATGAGCTTGCGCATTCTTGTTACTGGATCGAACGGTCGAATTGGCCGCGAGGCTGAAGGCAGGATATGTAGATGCAATCATGCTCACGCCCAATCATTTCGAATTTGATCCTGCAAAAATCCAGAGGTGTCTGGGCTACAAATCAGAACATGATCTTTGGAGTACTCTGGAGGCGGCCCTGGCAATGCGAAGAGGAGAAGATACGGGGATCATTCCTACAGGAGAGCGGTTGAAATAGGTGTCGCACGAATTTACACGAACCCCCCGGTATCTGTGGATACCGGGGGGTTCGTGTTTCCAGATTACCGTGTGCTACCGTTTCTTGCGGCCCATTCCTCGGGCAGACCCATCTTGCGCCTTGCGAAACAGGGCATCGAAGGCCTTGCTGCCATCGTCGGGAACGACCTCCAGACCAGAACCATTTTCAGATATGGGCTGCGCATCCGATGGGTAAACCTGATGCAGGTCTTGTTTACTGCAAGCGTAATACGTCTCCTCGCCACTGGCACGATAGTATCGGTAGAGATGTCTTGGAACCTCAATGGTGTCATAGTCCACTCTGAGTCTCTTAAGAGCGGCCTGGTCGACATCGACACCCAGTCCGGGGCGTTCGGGCACTCTGTAGAAACCGCCCCTTATTTCGTGCCCGGGTTTGATGAGCTGGTGACGCCATATGTTCATACACGTGATCGCTGGCCACTTCGCCTGTGGCAAAACCGCACCCAGGTGAGCCGCCCACGCT
>CAVOEZ010000352.1:0-5265 GCA_963694355.1 Latescibacteria bacterium UBA2968
TGGCCTGCCGGTATATCTGTTCCGCACTTTCCCACTTTTCGGCAGCGGCAAACCAGGAAGCCAGAACCAGATAGGAGGTTTGCGCGGACCCACTGACGGGGTATTGTTTTCTTAGCTTGGCGAAGGTCTTTTCGGCAGCTTTCAGATCGTCTGTGAAGAGTGCGACTTTTCCGATTTCGAGCAAGGCATCCGGCTTTCGTTCGGTAGGTTCCGGATAGTTCACAATCGCATGGAACTGTGCCAGAGCCTCTTCGAGTTGGTCTGCTTCAAGCAGAACAAGACCAAGGTTGTATGTCGCTTCATAGTAAAGGGGTGATCCGGAATGCTGGGAGATTAAATCTCTGAATACCCTTTCTGCAGTTTCCAGGTCTCCGCCTTTGTGGTGATTGTATCCGGCGGAAAGCAGATCCTGCGGCGCATACTCACCTCCCGGGTAGGCGTTATGGACCTCTTGGTAAGCCTGCCCGGCTCTTGTGAATTCCCCAAGCATCTGGTGAGCCTCGGCCTTTCTTCTCATAGTTGTTGCGACTTCGAGCCTTTTGGGGTACTGGTCGATGAACTTCTGGCAGGCTTCGATCGCCTTTTTGTAGTTCGCGCTGTTATAATACGTCAGACTCAGTCGAAGAAGTGCGGTGGGAAGTCTGTCGCTGGTGGGATAATTCTCGAAAAATCGACTGAATTCTTGCGCCGCATTGGCATAGTCGCCGTCCTCGAAAAGCCGCTGAGCGAGGTCGAAATTTTCCTTTTCATCGGACAGGCCCTGGGTATGCAGGACAACGGGAAACATTATTAATATCACCAGAAGGGATATTGATCGATGGCTTAAAAACGGCATTGGGCAGGTGCTCCGATGTTTAGAAAAATAGGCATGAAATGGATATTTTTATTATGTTTACCTCCACAATAAAAAGGCCTGGGAGAATTTATCTCATTTGATTGTACAGGTCAATGTCTAAATTAATCGCTCTCATCCGCAATCCCTTCGACACGAAGGCCGTAAACTCAGGAAATTCAAAACTATTTTTAACCTGCAACTTTGGCAGGCCAAGAGATTTGGAAGGAACACAAATCCAATGAGTATCTACCGAGTCAGGGCCCCGGCAAAGTTGAATCTTGGACTCAAGATTCTGGATAGAAGGAAGGATGGTTTCCACAACATCCATTCCTTGTTTCAGACGATTGACTTGTTCGATGAAATTGCCTTCGAGTGGATGGATCGGGCAGGATTCGAAGTTGTTTGTGATTCTTTGCCCGCCGACGATCGCAACCTTGTCTACAGAGCGGCCGATGCCATCAGCAGGTTTGGGAATGCAGCGCGAGGCATCCGGATCACCTTGTGCAAGGGAATTCCAGTGGGTGCCGGGCTCGGCGGTGGGAGTTCAGACGCGGCAAATGTACTGCTCGTCCTGAATACACTGTGGAAGCTGGATCTGGGTGATTGCCGGATTCACGAGATCGCAGCTTCTCTAGGTTCAGACGTTCCCTTTTTCCTTAACCGCGGCACAGCGGTCGTTTCAGGAAGAGGTGATGAAATCCGGTTCATCAATGCGCGGCCAGATTTTACGTATGTCCTGGTTTACCCGGAGTTTGAAGTCTCAAGTGGATGGGCCTATCAGAATCTGAGAATTGGCTTGACAGAGACGTCCATATATAGTAGGTTTCTCAACTCTGTTGAAGAATCCGGGAAATGCTGCCCGGATAGTCTTTTAGCGTGTCTCGAGAACGATTTCCTGCCGCTTCTGGACGACCGTTTTCCTCTGATCGGAAGCGTACTTTCCGCGTTACATCAGTCGGGTGCGGCAGTGAGTTCAGTTTCAGGTAGCGGGTCTACGGTTTATGGAATTTTTAGAGACCCTTCTCAGGCCGGTCAAGCAGCTTCAAACCTGGTGGATCTGGGACATCCCGTATATCTTTGTCGTCCCTGTCAGGAATAGACGTTTTCGGCGGTTCCCCGCCAAACTTATCTCTGATGCCGGGTCGTCTAATGGCAAGACCGCGGCTTTTGGTGCCGCTTATCGGGGTTCGAATCCCTGCCCGGCAGAAAATTGTAGCCACAGTCAAGGTGTTCCGGGAATCGGGCCCCCACGTGGTCGGAGGACTAAAGCAATGGCAGATAACGTAGTGTTGAAGGCGGATGTTCGTGATGCAGTTGGGAAGCAGGCAGTTAAGCATTTGCGCCAGCAAGGGCGCCTGCCAGCAGTTGTATATGGTGAGAATCTGGCGCCCATCGTCTGTTCGGTAAGCCTAAAGGATCTGGAGCTCATAATTCACGATCAGGGGAGGAATGCACTTGTTTCCCTGGAAATGGGAGAAGGTGGAAACGGGCAGGACACCACCATCATCAAGGAAATTCAGCATCACCCCTTGAAGGCCGAAATGCAACACGTGGATTTCCAGAGGATCTCAATGACCGAAAAGATTACGGTCGAAGTTGCTGTGGAAGCCGTGGGAATTCCGGTGGGTGTAAGAACCGAGGGTGGAATTCTCGAACACATGCTCTATGAGGTGGATGTCGAATGTCTGCCATCTGATATACCTGACAAGATTGTTTTCGATGTATACGGCATGAATATCGGAGACACGATTCACGTCTCCGACCTGGTGGTAGACGGCAACGTGGATATCGTTACCGAGGGCGACCGTTCGGTCTTTGTGGTGGCGCCTCCAACTGTGGCCAAGGCTGCTGAGGATGGGGAAGAAGAAGAGGCTCTTGGGGACGAGGAGGCACAGGAGCCAGAAGTCATCGAAAGAGGCAAGCGAGACGAGGACGAGGTCGAGGAGTAAAAGGGGGCAAACGTGCATGTCGCCGTTGGCCTTGGAAATCCTGGAACACGATACGCCGGCACTCGGCACAATCTGGGATTTCGAGTTGTGGAGACGCTGGCAGAGCGGCGAAACGGCAGCTGGGTTAAAGCCAGCACCTACCTTCACTCTCAGATAGATCTTGAATTCGGTCCCCTTCTGCTGGTGATACCTACCACGTTCATGAACAGTAGTGGTGTTGCCGCTTCCGATGTGATGGACCGGTTCTCTCCAAGATTGAAAGATCTGATCGTGATATTCGATGATGTCCATCTCGATTTGGGACGGAACAGAATACGCAGGCGGGGAAGTGATGGAGGCCATAACGGACTTTCTTCAGTTACATCGTCTCTCGACTCCTGCGAGATTGCCAGGCTAAGGATGGGAATCGGTGAACCACCACCAGGTTCCGGTCTGATTGATTTCGTCCTCGGCGAGTTCTTCCAGAATGAAAAAAAGATTGTGGAAGCTCAGATTTTGAGAGCGTCAGAAGCGTTGGAGTGTTGGGTGGACCGTGGCCTTGAAGAGGCGATGAACCGCTTCAACAGCCTGGAGTAGGTTTCTTCGAAGTCACGGAGTCCGGCCTGCTGTAAATGGATCAGGCAGACCGGTTCACTGGGGGATTCATGTTGGAAGGGAGGGCAGTATGATTTGGGCACCGATTTCCGGACTGGTCGGGTTGATGTTCGCATTGTTGACCTACATTTATGTCGTGCGCCAGCCGGTGGGTACCGAGAAGATGCGGGAGATTTCGGATGCGATTCATGAAGGCGCGATGGCCTTCTTGAAACGAGAGTATGTGGTCCTGCTTGTTTTTGTCGCCATTGTTTTTGTATTACTGTATATCGGAATATCGGCTCAAACTGCCACGGCCTTCCTTGGGGGGGCGGTATGTTCTGTTGCTGCCGGGTTTATAGGCATGAAAGCGGCAACACGGGCAAATGTTAGAACAACTTTTGCGGCCAATCAGTTCGGGCAGGCGAAGGCACTTGGTGTCGCGTTTTCCGGCGGCACGGTTATGGGCCTGGCGGTTGCAAGTCTTGGATTACTTGGCGTAGGCATATTGTTCCAATTTTATGGGAACCCTTCTCAGGCTGTCATTATTAACGGATTCGCAATGGGCGCAAGTTCAATTGCGCTTTTCGCACGCGTTGGTGGCGGGATATATACCAAAACTGCGGATGTGGGTGCAGACCTTGTGGGCAAGGTGGAGGCTGGAATCCCGGAGGACGATCCACGCAACCCTGCTGTAATTGCTGACAATGTGGGTGATAACGTTGGTGATGTAGCCGGCATGGGAGCCGATATATTCGAGTCCTACGTAGGGTCCATCGTGGCTAGCATTGCAATCGCGGCCACTGCCGGTCCAGCGCTAATGGCCAAATTGACCGGCACTGCGGGGCCAGAGGCAGTCAGGATGGCCACAATGCAGTTGCCGTTAATCGTTGCGATGATCGGGTTGGCCAGTTCACTTCTGGGTGTTTTGTCCATGCGCGTACTTCAGTATCTGGATCCGGCAGCTGCACTCCGATATGCCTCGTTCGTTGCCGCCATACTTATGTTTGCAGGAAGCTATTTTGCTGTTCAACAGTTGGGTCTTTCAGAGGGTGTCTTCTGGACGATCCTGTCCGGTGGCCTGACAGGGATCGCTATAGGTCTTCTGACAGAATACTACACTGGTGGGAGTCCGGTCAGGCGGATAGCCAAGGCGTCCGAGACCGGCCCCGCTACCAATATCATTGCAGGGCTTGCTGTGGGAATGGAAAGTACTGCCCTGCCGGTTCTCGGAATCTGTGTTGCCATAGGGTCTGCTTTTCATTTTGCGGGACTGTACGGGATCGGTATCGCGGCGGTGGGTATGCTGGCGACAGTCGGTATCACGATGGCAGTTGATGCCTATGGTCCGATTGCCGACAATGCTGGTGGAATATCCGAAATGGCGGAACTGGGACCAGAAACGCGGAAAATAACAGATGGCCTGGATTCCTTGGGAAATACAACCGCAGCAATCGGAAAAGGCTTCGCCATTGGATCTGCAGCGTTAACCGCCCTTGCCCTTTTCTCTGCATATACGGCGACCGTTGGATTGGATTCGATCGATCTGACGAAACCGATTGTTGTAATTGGCATGTTTATTGGTGGTGTGATTCCGTTTCTGGTGGCTGCCCAGACCATGACTTCGGTTGGTAATGCGGCATTCAAAATGGTTGAAGAGGTGCGACGTCAGTTTCGGGAGATTCCGGGTTTGATGGAGGGAACTGGAAAACCAGATACACGTCGATGTGTTGACATCTCAACAGTTGCAGCGCTACGGGAGATGGTTGCCCCTGGACTGGTTGCGGTTTTGAGTCCTGTTGCCGTTGGTTTCCTGCTTGGTCCGGAGGCGCTTGGAGGAATGCTTGGTGGGGCCACACTCTCGGGTGTATTAATGGCTCTGATGATGGCCAATAGTGGCGGCGCCCT
>CAVOEZ010000353.1:0-5261 GCA_963694355.1 Latescibacteria bacterium UBA2968
AGCGTCGACTGCCAACCCCACCGGCCTTCATTTTCGATGCGATCGGTTCGGTCGAATCCGTTGAAATCCGAACCTACACGTCGGTAGGAGCCAAGCACCCTGATCCGCCCCAGGTTTCTTCCTTTCATACGGATAGATTCCGGCCACAAGTCCATCCCGAGCCGAAAGGCCTGCCCTCGAGATCCCTCCTCGGGAAGGGTTGGCCCCTGGCGCTGGCTCCGGCTGCTGAGTGCCAGTTCTCCGGTGATGGACAGGCCGTTGGTCACGGCGAACTTCGCGTCCATAACGGCAACCTGGTGGTGTGCTGCATTCGGGCGTGCTCCGCTGGGAATCGGGATACCCGATGCCGTGTCCGCCTCTCGCAGAAATGTGGCTCCTACTCGAATGCGCTCATCGGCCAGATCGATTTTACCTCTTCCTCCAAACAGCCGGCGTGAATTTGCCTCGTCGCGATACTGGTATTCCACGCTGATCCGACTGTCCGTTGAAATGTTGTGACCGGTGGTAAACGTGAGCAAACCACGCTCATAGTCCACGGTATAACCCTGTCCTTCCCCGCGCCTCAGCCTGCTGCCATTCAGATACACCTGTTCCGAGCCGGGCACGATCTGGCCGCCGTAACCGCTGGCGCCCTCTGCGAGACGATAGGGTCCCTGATACCCCTCCAGTGGAACAATGCGATGTGTGACCCACCTACCCTGGGAAACAGCGCCGAACATGCGGATATCGCGTTCCGATCCTGAAACCGCCAGACTCGCACCTTGCAGTCGTCTTCGGTATTTTCCAAAAGTGGTTTCATCGAGGATCACCTCGATGTCGCCCAGTTCGGCAGCCACGAATCTGGAGTCCACCTTGAACAGCACCTTGTCCAGCTCCTGGACACTCCTTGTGGAGCCTGAAGATTGAAGTGGCAAGTTGCGATCGGAAAGCAGGGCGACCAGGTGCACACCCGGGGCGACTTCTCCGGAAATGTTAACCTGAAGGGACTGCGTCAACACGCCATTCCCGGCGTCTCCGAAGTCCACCCGAATTCGTTTCGCACCTCCAATTTCAAGTTGAGACCCGGGCAACTCTCGCCTTGCAGTGCTCCTTCTCGTTGGTGAGATGACCTTGCCTGCGGGAGTCTGCTGGGCGCCGGTTACCTCTCCGGAATGTTCGCGTTTCTGAAGTTGATACGAATCGCCAAGAATCTGTGGCGACTGACGAAATCGAACCAGAACACGCCCGCCGCGTGATATTTCCCTGTAAAATAGGATGTACCCTTTGATGTAGTCGAAATGGTAGTCGCGTCCCCGCTCTTGCAACTCACCCTCTACCCAGACTTTCTCACTACCCTTGTGGACGGGACGGCCCGTCACCTTGTAGGGTCCTGGACTTCCGTCCGCCCGCAGCAGCTTTTCCTCATCGAACACAGTCAATTGGCCGGGCGGCGCTGCCTGAACCACGTCATGGGTCACCAGGAGAAGGGGCAGCATCAGGGCACAAAACAAAGGATATCCCGGGCAGAGTCGGAATATCCTGTTGGTTCTAGCAATCATCTCTCACCTATCGACGCAACACCATCACTCTGAATTTCTGGACCCGGTGATTTCCCGTATCCAGTACGTACATCACGTCGTCCTTGCCAAGAATCACATCTCTTGGCGAGTCGAAAGTTCCGGCTTTCGATCCGGCTCTTGGGCCGCCGATGGAACCGACGACCTCTCCGGTCTTCTGATCCAGTACCGTCACTCTGTGATGGCCTGTGTCTGCTACGAACAGGGTGCCTTCCGGTCCAACTGCCACACCGGATGGAGAGGAAAGGACGTCCTCTCCCAGTGGGCGCTTGAAATTTCCGAAGCGGTCGAACACGGCGATTCGGCTGTTGTGACTGTCGCACACATACACGTCACCTTTGTTGGATATGGCAAGCCCCAGTGGCCGTTGGATATTTCCTGCGCCGTATCCATACCCGCCAAAGCTCCGGTCTGTTCTGCTGAAAGTGCTGATCTGGACCACCTGGTCGGCGTCCTCATCGCATACATAGATCTCACCCTCTGCAGATACGGCGATTCCGGAAAGATTTCCCAGCGGCACAGGTCCTTCCGCGTCTTTTCCACCTACTACCGCAAGAAGAGCCAAATGGGGGCTGAGCACCTGGATCCGGTTGTTCTGGCTGTCGGCCACATAAATCTCGAGACCGCTTCTGCCAATGGCCACGCCCGTTGGTTTGTTGAATTGCCCGGGATCCCAACCGAAGTCGCCTGCTTCAACCAGATACTCTCCATCCCTATCGAACTTCTGTACCCGGTTATTCCCTGTGTCGGCCACATACACGGTGCCCACCGGATCCAGCGCGATTCCCGATGGATTGTGCAGCTTACCCAGGCCACCGCCTTTTCCGGCGAAGGCGATCTCGAATCTGAATGCGACACTGAGCTTGCGCGGTTTCTTTGTGGTCTTTTCACCCGAGGCAAATACGAATGTGCAAGCCAGAATGATCTGAATGAATAAATTCATCGGTTCCTGAAGTGTCAGAGGGTCAGATTCTGTTCGATGCTCTGGACCGCGTGTTCCACGTCTTCATGGTGTCCAAATGCGCTTAACCTGAAATAACCTTCGCCGCCAGGACCGAATCCTGATCCCGGGGTGCCTACAACGTGCGCTTCGGACAACAGCTTATCGAAGAAGTCCCAGGAGCTCATTTCGTTTGGCGCCCGCATCCACAGGAACGGCGCGTGCGTGCCCCCGAATACTTTCAAACCGATCTTGTCCAGTACTTCCCGAATGCGCTGCGCATTGAGCATGTAATACGCCACCATATCTGCGCACTCTTTTGCACCTGCCTCGGTGAACACACCCATTGCGCCACCCTGAACGATGTTAGATGCCCCATTGAACATCGTGTTTTGACGTCTACCCCACAGTGCATTCACACGTCCGGGTTCGGTATTCTCTACCACCAGGTCATTGGGGACAATCGTCCAGCCCAGACGCACACCTGTGAAACCGGTATCCTTGGAGAAACTGTTGATCTCGATGGCACAGGTCTTTGCTCCCTCTACTTCATAAATGCTCCTTGGCAATGCTGGATCCGAAATATATGCGGCGTACGCAGCATCGAAAATGATGACGGCTTTGTTGGCCCTTGCATACTCAACCAACGCCTCCAGTTGCGATTTGGTTGCAACAACACCCGTGGGGTTGTTCGGGCTGCAAATATACATCAGGTCCACCTTCTGCTTCGGCACGTCTGGGAAGAACCCGTTCTCCTCTGTACAGGGCATGTAGACGATACCTTCATACTGCCCGTCCACGGCCGTGCCGGTTCTCCCGGCAATCACGTTGGTGTCCACATAAACAGGGTAAGCGGGGTCCTGAACGGCCACCACATTATCCACACCAAATATCGACTGGATATTGGCAGAATCGGGTTTTGCCCCGTCACTCACAAATATCTCGGAAACGTCGAGAGAAACACCATATTGGCTGTAACGCTTTGCCAGCGCTTCACGGAGCGCAACCTCGCCCTCGCTCCCATCGGCATAGCCGGTGTATGTCGCAACGTCAGCCAGTTTGTCCACCGATTGGTGCAGTGCCTTCACAATAGTTGGCGATAAGGGCTCCGTCGTATTCCCAATGCCCAGTCGCATTACTTCTACACCCGGATTCGCTTCCAGAAAGGTTCGTGTGCGCCTGGATATTTCCGGAAACAGATAGCCGGCAGTCAGCTTGTCATAGTGCGTGTTGATTGTTGCCATGTCTTGTTTTGTCCCTCGTGGTGTTGTGGTCGCCAGGTCTGAGCCTCCAACGATCCCGTCTCAAACATTATCGATCCTGCCATGTTCTGGACAATATAATCCTTCATCCATTTGAAGTCAAAGCACCTTACCACAAGCAAAATCGCCACCTTCCATTTATGAAAGTGGCGATTGGGAATATCGATCGATTCATGCCCTCAGACTTCCATGATATCTGCCTCTTTGGTCGCCAGCAGTTGCTCGATCTTGTCCACAAATTCATCGGTCATCTTCTGAATGCGATCGTGCCCCTTTTTGGCATCGTCTTCGGGAACCTCACCCTCCTTCTGCCCATCCTTCAGCATTTCATTGGCATCTCTGCGGGCATTCCGGATGGACACCTTGCATTCTTCCCCCATTCCGCGGACAATCTTCACCAGCTCAGTCCTTCTCTCTTCCGTCAGTTGGGGAACAGGTAACCTGATCAGGGTACCGTCATTGGAGGGTGTAAGTCCAAGACTGGATATCTGGATGGCCTTTTCAATGGGAGGAATCGCTGTCTTGTCCCAGGGCTGAATCGTAATCATCCGGGGTTCAGGAATACTTACTGTCGCGACCTGGTTCAGCGGCACCTGGGAACCATAATATTCCACCCTGATGCCTTCCAACACCGAAGCACTCGCCTGTCCCGTACGAATCATCGCGATCTCGTGCTGAAACGCATCTATCGCCTTCTGCATTGCGCTCTTGGTTTCAGCAAAAACCTCGTCAACCATAACCAGCCCCCTTGGCGATATACCCTGATCCACCTACCAGTTTCAGACAGCGAGGCCTGTGCTCTAACTCTCCTCACCCAGAACATAGCGAACAAAGCGTCGAATAGTTACGTTCTCGCCGCACTGGGCAACAAGTTCGTTATGGAGATCCTTCACCGTCTTGTCCGGGTCTTTTACATATGGCTGCTCGAGGAGGCAAACTTCCTGATAGTATTTCTCGATCTTGCCGTCCACGATGCGGTCGACCACGTTTTCCGGTTTCCCATCTTCCAGCGCCTGCTCTCTGTAAATTTTGCGTTCTCTTTCAAGAACTTCCTGATCCAGATCCTCACGACTGACAGCAATAGGAGCGCTTGCGGCAATGTGCATGGCCAGATCCCGCGTGAACGCCTGAAACTCGTCGGTGCGGGCAACAAAATCGGTTTCGCTGTTCACCTCGATCATAACGCCCAGCTTATTGCCTGTATGGATGTAGGTGGAAACCAACCCTTCCTTGGCTGTCCTTCCCATCCTGTCCTCGGCCTTGGCGATCCCCCGTGTTCTCAGGATTTCGATCGCCTTCTCCGCGTCGCCGTCTGCTTCAGTAAGGGCACGTTTGCAATCCATCATCCCCACATTCGTCTTCGCCCTCAACTCCTGAACATCTTTTGCAGAAATTGCCATAGTCACGTTCTCCCGCAGGTGTCTTCCACCCATTCCTTGTTTCGATTATCTCAGCTTTCTGTGATTTCCGTAATCTCCGGTCCCGCCGCCACCACTTCCGGGC
>CAVOEZ010000354.1:0-5253 GCA_963694355.1 Latescibacteria bacterium UBA2968
TTGCAGACTATTCTGATGAATTAATTAATATAAATACACAATTTACAATCATTAATAATATTAGTGAAAGATATGCAATTATGTAGTACTACGTACTATCTGAAATTCTTGGTAAAACTTGCTAAGGCCTCTGTCAGAATCAGCAGCTACGGCTTCAGATTTGGGCGAAACTACTGGACTGATGGAAAATCCATTGAATTTGGGACAATAATTCCCGAATTTTTCCCGAGAGCATCTCTGGATGGGACAAATTGTCCCATCAATGTCAGGATTCGGGACCGTCGGCCGCTGCGGAGGGGTATACGAAGAAAGGCCGATGGCTGAGGGAGTTACCCTGAGCATCGGCCTTTCTTGGGGGAGGTATTCGTTTTCGGGTCAGTTCGGACTGATACAGTTTCGGACAAGGTCCAGGAGCTCCGGCACCTTGAATGGTTTTTCAACAATGTCTTTCACGCCAAGCGATTCCAGATTCCTGGCCTGCGTGTCATTTACATAGCCGCTCATGACGATTGTGCGCACCTTCACCCCGCGATCTCGCAGCGTGCTGATGACCTCCTCCCCTGGTGTGGGCATTCTGAGGTCTGTGATCAGGAGATCGACTTCGTCAAAATTCACGCGTTCCAGGGCGGGTTCTCCGTCCTCGAAGGCGAGAACCCTGTGCTGATCCAGCTTCAGGATTCGCGATACCACGCTTCGAATAGCCATATCGTCATCTATTACCACTATGGTAGCCATTTGAGTGTCCATCCTTCCTCCCCCGTTCCTGGTGCGGTTCTGGACTTCTTCCTGCTGTTCTAATTATCGGCACTTTCCGGAGGATGATCAGTATACTGGGTCACCCCCGGTTGGTGATGCTTGACACAGACGGCATTTTGGTGGATCGTATCTGTAAACCCGCATTCAGAGTTGCGTTGCAATATCCCAGGTGGAGAATCAATCGGCTTGTTAAGTTACTGGACTGGTTGCGTTAAAATATTGAAAAGGAGGATGTTATGAGGAGGCGCGAGTTTTTCAAGGCGGCTGCAGTGACGGCAGGGGCCGCGGCCGCTCACCAGGCGCTACCCGCAGGACAGGCAATTGCCGCAGAACCCGGGGAAATCCCCAGGCGGCCCTACAAGGATGGGGTCAATCTGTCGATTATCGGCTTCGGCGGAATTGTGGTGGTGGGGATGGAGCAGCCCCGGGCGGACTGGATCGTGGCGGATTCCTTCGAAAGAGGGGTGAATTACTACGATGTGGCTCCATCCTATGGTAAGGGCGAAGCGGAACGGAAGTTGGGTCCTGCGCTAAAGCCGTTCAGAAAGCGGTCCTTCCTGGCGTGTAAGACGCAGGAACGGGGGGCGGAGGGTGCGGGGAAGGAGTTGGAGAATTCTTTGAAGACGCTTAAGACGGATTATTTGGATCTGTATCAGTTGCACGCAATGCGGAAGATGGAGGATGTAGATCGGGTGATGGGACCTGGTGGTGCAATGGAGACGTTTGTGCGGGCGAAAAAGGAAGGTAAGGTGAAGTATCTGGGTTTTTCGGCGCATTCCACCGAGGCGGCGCTGGCTTTGATGGACAGGTTTGACTTTGACTCGATTCTCTTCCCCGTGAATTACGTATGCTATGCCCAGGGCAATTTTGGCCCGCAGGTGGTGGCGAAGGCGAAAGAGAAGGGGGTGGCCAGGTTGGCTCTGAAATCCCTCGCATATACCCCCTGGGCAAAGGGGGAGGAGCGAACGTTTCCGAAGTGCTGGTATGAGCCGGTCGGTCAGATCACACTGGCGAGGAAGGCACTCCGGTTCACCTTGACCGAAGGGGTGACCGCAGCCATCCCCCCGGGCGATCCGATTGTCTACCGTATGGCGCTCGATCTGGCGTCGAATCTGGATCCGATGGGCGAGGAGGAGAGGTCAGAACTGCTGGCGAGTTCGGCGGAGTTGAAGCCGATTTTTACGACCTAGTGCACCGTCCCGGATATCCCTTTGCTTAGTCTCATAACAACGCCGCATGTCACCCACAGCGCTGCCGGTCATCCTGAACGAAGTGAAGGATCTCTAAGCCCAAGGTGATCAGGTAGGTTGGTATTGTTCTTCGCGCTTTGGCGCACGTGAGCAGGTTACCCGGCGTTTGAGGCCTACACGGTATGACTATTATCGCAATGGAAGATTGTCAGTTTCACTAATTACTGGTATAATTTATAGTGCCAGTAAAACCGAAATATGACTGTCATCAAGAGGTGCTAATGTTAATTGCTAAGATAGGAAGAAGAGGCCAGATGACGCTGCCCAGTGCCATTTGCGATGGTTGCAATATCCGTGAGGGAGATCACATCGCATTTATCCGTAGAGGCAACGAGTATGTGCTCCAGCCTCTGGGGCAGACGCTTCTGGACCATCGGGGCAGTGTATGCGTATCGGGAGTGCAGGACTTCGAGAAGATTCGCGAGAGTGTCCCTAGGGGGCTCGCCAGGAAGAATGTAAATGATGCTTCCTGAAAGGGCGTTCGTTGACAAGACTCTCTTACTGCGCTTTCTGACGATCGATGTGCCGGATCAGGCCGAAGCCGTTGAGCGATTACTCCGACGGGCAATGTTGGGTGAGATGGAACTGGTGTCCGGCCGTGTGGGAACCCATTGAAATGACAAATCTTACCGACCCCGAAGACGAATCCTGCCTGGTTCTACAATTGCAAGTCTTCCACTCAGTTGGCCAACCAATGAACCTTCTTTAAGAAAACTTTCCAGGATCTGAAGTATGAGGTGTGCGGTGGCATTTCTAGGTGCCCGGAGGACCACAAACCCATGATAGTCGGAAGGAGGATAATCCTGCATGTTGCCAAAGCCACCATCTCCGGTAACCAGGATCAGTTCATTAGCAAGCGCATAGGAGGCAATCTCCGGGTCCTTAGCGCTGCTCATACCAATATCGCGAACATCGACTGGTGTGTGGCCGTATCTCTCGAGCAATCCCGCGGTAGCACGGGGTAGGTCCGCATCAATCAGAAAACGCATCTACCCACTCCTAAGGCAGAGAAAGAGGGTAGACTTCCTCGGCCTCGATCGCGTCGTTGGCATATTCCAGGGCTGCTCGAATGTCCTCTTGGGCTACCTCATATTCTCGGCAAATCTCCTCGATTGTCATTCCCCCAGCGAGACCGCCAATAATTCGTGTGATGGGCAGACGTGTTCCCCTGATGATGGGTTTGCCGTGCTGAATCGTTGGATCAATTACAATTCGCTCGTGCACCGGAATTGCCTCCTATATGAGATTCGGATTCGCAAGGTGCTGGGACCAGATATGTTCCTCCAATGCCAGGGGGAACTATCTCATCGTCACAACACAAGTATACTGAATCCAAGTCAGGATTTCAAATTTTCGGCAACGTGAATTGTGTTTGGTGATAGGCGGTTAGGTTGATGAGTGGAGGCCAGAATAGCAAAGGGAAGCCGGTTTTCTCTCAAAGAGGCTGGCTTCCCTTTTTACATTGTTATCGAGTAAATCGCTTAGTTTCCCACAGCCTTTCCTGGCACAATTTCTCCTCCCGGCGGAACATACTCAGAAGCCGCCCTCTCCGCCAGGTACTATTTCTCTTCCTTCGCCGGCCTGTACCCATCCAGCGCGGTCAGGATTCGCTCTGAAAGCTGTCCCCCAATCTGATTCCCTGCCTGATTGAGCATTGGCCATTTCGCTTTCAATTTGCTTCTTGCATCAAACAGTCCCTTGTGGTCATTCGACAGTTTGTTGAAGCGTGTACCTGATTGGGTACGCAGGTCTTTGGGGTTCACACCATCGTATCGATTCCAGTTCACGAATTCCACCTCATCTCCATCGGTTACCGATAGGTGGCCGCCTCCCAGCACTTCTCCCGTGGTGGTGTCCATGATGCGGTAGTCCATCGCGCATTCCATGCTGATGCTCTTCTCCTGGATATAATAGGAATACTTCTTTTTAGATTCCTCCCGGGTCTTGTCCTTCCCTTTGTCATCCTTGTACTTCACTTTCTTAACCGTGTAGGCCTCTTTCTTTTTCTTACTGCTCTTGGTGGCGAGTCTTGCGGCTGACATTTCTCCGATGATGACCACAGGTACCCCTGCCGACCTGGATGCGGTCAATACCTGAGAGACACTGAAACTGTCTGCGAAGGCGCCTTTGGGAGAAACGGTCTCGATTAGTTTTGACTGGTCCAGTAACCGTACGTAGTCCGGCTTTGTGTTGTTCAATGTGTTTAGCAAGGCACTGTAGAGGTTGCTTCTGACCTGTTTGATTTCTTGCGGCTTACCCAGTATGTCGTCCTGCTCCCTTCGGCCAGCCATTTGAGGAACCGTGAAACCTTACCCGCTTCCTTACCTGGGGGTGCCGGCGGAGCTTCTCGCAGTCGGATGGGGCCAAAGAGGAAGACACCTACATTGTAGGACGCCTTCTCCAGGGCGACCACCATTCGCGCACGTGTATCCTTGTAGTCCTCAACATAGTAAATCGCCTCGACGAAGTTCTCGTATGCGGGGATGTAGTCCTTCTGTTCCATCTGCGCGACTGCCTGGGTATAGTGCTCTAGCGCGGCTGCTTCGTCCCCAAGTCTCTTCGATTCTTCGGCTTTCACTGCCGCGTCTTTGTGATCCGCCCAGAAGGTTACAGCTTCGCGAAACTTGGATTCCGCTACCCGGAAGTCCTGGATTTTGAAGGCTTCGACAGCGGCCTGATGGTGGATGTCGGCTTCTTTCTCCAATTCACCTGGAACCAGAAATCGTGATATAGCGGGGATAGATTTGAGTTGCAGGTCGCCCACGAGACTGCCGGCGTGGCCGGATGACCCCAGGTTTGACAGGGAGGCGCCCTGCAGTTCGTTCAAGGGGAAGTAGGCGTAAAGCCCGGGTTCCTTCCCGGTCAGCAGCCGATTCTTGCGGCTGTCGATTTCCTGTGCCGTGAGTCGCCGGTCCCAAACCCTGAAGTCTACGATGTGACCCTGGAAGAGTTTGTCGTTGGGCCAATTGGATTTCCCGATGTAGTTCCGACCCCCCGAGGCGATGTTCAAGCCGCCGTCGTATCCGCCGGAAAAGATGCCTTTGTCATTGAACTGTCTGCCGTCTATGTAAAGTTCCATACCGCCAGGTCCGCAAACCGCTGCGATATGATGCCAGGCACCCTGGCTGAGGACCTTCTTCTCTCGTATCCGATGCCGTTTTCCGTTCCGGTCGAATATGGCGTAGATGATGTTCGAGGAGGTCTTCTCGTTCTGGAGAGCGACCGAATTTTTCTCCCGGCCAAAGTC
>CAVOEZ010000355.1:0-5245 GCA_963694355.1 Latescibacteria bacterium UBA2968
CAATATCAACCAATGAAAGGATCGACCTAATGTATATCGGGACACAGGGCAGATTTTCCGAAGATGTTGACCTCGAGGTGCTCGCCCAGCTCGGCGTGGTCAACATCGATACCACACCTTCGGAGCCGATCTCAGAGTGGACTACCGATCTTCTGGTTGGTATGCGTGAGCGTTGCGCTAAATTTGGGATCAATCTCGAGATGATGCACCTGGTCGGGTCGGGAAACGCGCTGAAGGACCCGAACACAGGGGCGCTTTTCCTCAAGCCCAGTGACGCTAGGGAAAAACAGCTCGATGATGTCTGCAACGCGATCCGAGTGGCTGGAGAGGCCGGGCTGAGAGGGTTCAACTATAATATTACGATCCTTGGACATTTGAGGACCGAGAGCAAGACGGGGCGGGGTGGTGCAAGGCTATCAACATTCAACTACGACGAGTTGGCTGAGAAGGGGAGTCCGAGAGATGCCGGCCAGGCCGCCGTGTTTGAAGATGGACCGGCGGATGCGGATGAGATGTGGGAGCGAATCGATTACTGGCTCAAGCGGGTTATTCCGGTAGCGGAAGAATACAACGTGCAAATGGCCTGTCACCCATCTGATCCGGGTATCGGCTATGGTGTGACATATCGTGGCGTTGAACGTGTGATGGGTATGGTGGATGGTTTCAAGAAGCTGATAGAGTTGTATGAGAGTCCCTTCAATGGGTTGAATTTCTGCATCGGTTGTATGTCCGAGAGTCTGGAGAATCCGGGCAAGGATGTGTTTGACGTGATTCGCTATTTTGGCGAGCGAAAAAAGATCTTTAATATTCATTTCAGGAATATCAAAGGTGGTTTCCGTAATTTCGTGGAGGTTTTCCCTGACGAAGGCGATGTGAATATGCTCGAGGCCTTGCGGACCCTGAAAGAGGTGGACTACCCTTACATGATCATGCCCGATCACGTGCCGGGTATTTCAGGCGCTGAGGCAAGCAGGGTGGGTTTTGCCTTCACCTTCGGATATATTCACGCGGCGCTTCAGGCCGTTAATGAAGGACGATGAGGCCGACGATTTCAGATTTGGAAATATAGATTGAAAGGAGTCCGGTATGAGTGGTGTGAGAGTGCTGGTCGGTACGAAGAAGGGCGCATTCGTCCTGACCTCCGATGGGAATCGGGAGAAATGGGATGTAAAAGGTCCGGAGTTCGGAGGACTGGAAATCTATCATATGAAAGGTTCGCCCGTAGATCAGAATCGGATTTATGCTTCCCAGTGCAGCGATTGGTTTGGGCAGGTGGTTCATCGATCGGATGATGGGGGGAAGGCGTGGGAGACGATGAGCAACCAGTTCGATTATACCGGGAAAGATGTTGGAACGCATCAGTGGTATGACGGCACCCCGCATCCCTGGGAGTTCAAGCGTGTTTGGCACTTCGAGCCTTCACTTACTGATCCGGATACCGTTTACGCAGGTGTTGAGGATGCAGCGCTTTTCCGGTCAACCGACGGTGCTAAGAGCTGGGAGGAGGTCTCCGGGCTTCCTTGACACGGCACGGGTTCCGACTGGACGCCGGGCGCCGGAGGGATGTGTCTCCACACCATTCTGCTTGACCCGAGCGATCCCAACCGGATTTGGGTGGCGATTTCAGCCGCCGGCGCATTTCGGACGGACGATGGCGGCGAAACGTGGATGCCGATCAATCGGGGCCTGAAGTCTCAATACATTCCGGATGAGGAGGCTGAAGTCGGACATTGTGTTCACAGGATTGCGCTCCATCCTTCTCGTCCTAATGTCCTGTATATGCAAAAGCACTGGGATGTGATGCGCAGTGAGGATTCGGGTGATTCCTGGGTGGAAGTCAGCGGAAATCTGCCGTCCGATTTCGGATTTCCTATCCAGGTGCACTCGCACGAACCGGATACGATTTATGTGGTCCCGATCAAGAGTGATTCTGAGCATTTCCCGCCGGAAGGTAAGTTGAGAGTATATCGGAGCCGCTCAGGAGGAAATGAGTGGGAGGCGCTTACAGAAGGGTTGCCGCAGGAGAACTGCTATGTGAATATCTTGCGTGATGCTATGGATGCGGATACCCTCGATCCCTGCGGCCTCTACTTTGGGACCACCGGCGGCCAGGTTTATGCCTCTTCCGATTCCGGTGACCGTTGGGCGCCGATCGTACGTGATCTCCCCGGAGTGCTCTCAGTTGAGGTGCAGACCCTGTAATGATCCGAGTCGCGCTCCCATATCATCTGCGAAACCTCGCACAGGTGGGTTCGGAGGTGGAGGTCGAAGTGGAAGGTCGGATCACGTTCAGGTCTGTCCTCGATGCGCTTGAAAGCAGCTATCCCATGTTGCGCGGCACGATTCGGGATCATAGTACACAGAAGCGCAGGGCATATTTGAGAATCTTTGCCTGTGGTGAGGATCTGTCTCACGAATCAATTGACGCATTGCTGCCAGAGCCGGTAGCGCAAGGTAAGGAGCCCCTTCTCGTGGTGGGCGCGATTCCGGGCGGGTAGCTCGGTCGGCCACTGTCAACCAACTAAGGATAGATATGAATCAAAATAAGGTCATCATTACGTGCGCCATTACAGGCGCCATTCATACCCCGTCTATGTCGCCACACTTGCCCATTAAACCGGATGAGATCGCGCGGCAGGCGATCGGGGCGGCCGAGGCGGGCGCCTCCATTCTTCATTTGCACGCCCGCAATCCCGAAACGGGGGAACCGACACCCAGTGCGGAAGTCTTCAAGGAATTCGTTCCTGTCATCAAGGACAGTACTGACGCTGTGATTAACATCACTACAGGCGGCGGGCACAATATGACGATGGACCAGCGGGTCCAGGCGACCATGGCCCTTGAACCAGAAATGTGCTCTCTGAACATGGGGTCCATGAATTTTGGACTGTATCAGATTCAGGATAAGATCAAGAACTGGAAATACGATTGGGAGCCGAAGTATCTGGAGAATACACGGGATTTTATTTTTAAGAACACCTACAAAGACATCGAGTCGATCCTGGAACGGATCGGCGAAGGGTTGGGGACCAGGTTTGAATTCGAGTGTTATGATATCGGCCACCTGTACAATCTTGCCCACTTTTTGGATCGAGGTCTGGTGAAACCGCCATTCTTTGTTCAGACAATTTTTGGTGTTCTGGGAGGCATCGGTCCCGAGATCGACAACCTGCTTCACATGCGCAGAACGGCTGACCGACTTTTTGGTGATAGCTACGAATGGTCTATTCTAGCCGCTGGCAGGCACCAGATGAGTTTCTGCACTACAGGCGCTATTTTGGGGGGAAATGTCCGTGTCGGGTTGGAGGACAGCCTCTATATAGGTAAAGGCCAGATGGCCACCTCCAATGCCGAGCAAGTGACCAAAATGAAGACAATTCTCGAACTGCTTTCACTCGAAATTGCCTCGCCGAAGGATGTTCGGGAAAGACTTCAGCTGAAGGGTGCATCTGCCGTGGCTTTTTAGGTGGAAGCCAGGGCACAGGCCATAAGAGAGCCCCACGAGATTAGACGGGAGAAGACGCTGTGAGTCAGCGGAACCCGGGTTGGGTTGGCCTCCCACACAGGAGTCTCGCCTGGTTCTCTGTGGTCGAATCTCGGGGTAGAGGCAAACGGGAGTCGGATTTCTCCGACTCCCGTCTGAAATTGGTGCTGCTCCAGAATGCCCGACCCCGATGGTAACGGCCTTCTAATTCCGCTTCAGGCGCTGTGGGATGTTCGATTTTACCCATCGTTGGGTTAAGTGTGATTTTTCATAGAGAATGGAGGGTAATCCGTGCGGAGAATTTTCGTGGTTGGGGCAACAGCTGTTTTACTTCTCAATGGACTCATTTCGCTGTCCCACCCTGCGATTCTGTTTTCAATGATCATTTTCGCCCCGCTGCTGGTCCTCGGTGCACATGATTTGCTCCAGAAGAAACATGCCGTTTTGAGAAACTTTCCCATTATCGGCCACTTTCGCTACTTCGCAGAGGCCATTCGTCCGGAGATCTCCCAGTATTTTATTGAGACCGAGACGAACGGGGTACCCTTTAATCGCGAACAACGCTCGGTCGTTTACCAACGCGCCAAGAACGAACTCGACACGGTTCCGTTTGGAACCAAGTTGGATGTTTATGCAACCGGGTACGAGTGGGTGAATCACTCTCTCAGACCGATTCACCTGGAGTCGGGTGATATGCGTGTGGTGTTGGGGGATTTGAACTGCAAGAATCCATATTCCGCCAGTCGTCTGAACATCTCGGCCATGAGTTTTGGGGCGTTGAGCAAGAACGCGGTTCTTGCGCTCAATCAGGGAGCAAAGATTGGAAAATTTGCACACAATACGGGCGAAGGAGGTATCAGCCCATACCATTTGCAGAGCGGTGGCGATCTGATCTGGCAGGTTGGGACCGGCTATTTTGGATGCCGTGATTCTGACGGAAACTTCTGTTCAGATAGGTTTGCGGAACGGGCCAATTTGCCCAATGTCAAGATGATCGAAATCAAGCTGTCCCAGGGCGCCAAGCCTGGACACGGAGGCATCCTGCCGGCAGCAAAATTAACCCGGGAAATCGCGGAAATTCGTGGCGTCCCGATGGGGAAAGATGTCCTGTCTCCATCTGCACACTCAGTGTTTTCCACACCTATTGATTTGCTGGAGTTCGTCAGTACCCTGAGAAGGCTTTCAGGTGGCAAGCCTGTGGGTTTTAAATTGTGTGTGGGGAAACGCCGTGAGTTCCTGGCGATTTGCAAGGCAATGGTTAAAACAGGCATCACACCAGATTTCATTACGGTTGATGGCGGAGAAGGGGGTACGGGAGCCGCACCGATGGAGTTTACAGACCACATTGGTGCCCCGCTGTCTGAAGGCCTGATTTTTGTGCACAATGCGCTTGTTGGTTTTTCTCTGCGCAAAAAGGTCCACTTGATCTCGAGTGGAAAGGTGACATCCGGCTTTGAAATCGTGAAGCAGCTGGCTCTGGGCGCCGACATGGTAAATTCTGCCAGAGGCATGATGATGGCTCTGGGCTGCATCCAGGCGCTCAGATGCAATTCCAATCACTGCCCGGTTGGTGTGACGACCCAGAATCCTCAGCTTGTTGCGGGCCTCGTGCCGGAGGACAAAAGCAGAAAGGTCGCCAACTTCCACTTTGAATTGCTGAATAGCACCAGTGAGATTATGGGTGCAATGGGCATAACGAGTCCCGACGATCTGCAGCCCTGGCATATCATGAGGCGAACGAGTCCGACGACGATCCGGCAC
>CAVOEZ010000356.1:0-5236 GCA_963694355.1 Latescibacteria bacterium UBA2968
TTTTTGGCAATGGGTGTCTATTTCGGCATCCGCGTGAAGAACAGACGCCGTCTGAAAGCTTGGGAGGAAGAAGATCCCGCCGCTGCGCTTCCCTTGAAGTTGCGCCTGAAGGTCAGCAGGAGGGAGGACAGCCAGTGAGAGTAGGTGTAACCGGGGGTATCGGCGCAGGAAAGAGTCTTGTCGCGCAATTGTTCGGCAAAATGGGTGCATATGTTATTGAGGCCGACGAGGTGGGGCGTCGCGCGGTTACAGACCCCTCCGTGTTGCGCAATCTGGTGGAGGCGTTTGGTGAAGCCATTCTTGAAGGGCAGGGCGTTCTTGACAGACGGGTACTCGGACGGCTTGCCTTCCACAACGCGGAAACCAGGGAAACCCTCAACAAAATCGTTTGGCCGAGACTGGGGGAGTTGCTGGAAGAGGAGTCTTGTGAGGCACTAGATTCTGATCCTGAGCGAACGGTCGTGATAGATGCGGCACTCCTGCTCGAGTGGGGAGATCCGAAGGCGTTCTGTGACATGCTGATTGTGGTTACTGCGCCTGAAGCGATCCGGATTCGACGCATTGTTGAAAGAATGGGATTGACGGAAGCGGAGGTCAGGGACAGGATGGCCTCACAACTTTCAGACCAGGCCAAGATTGAAGCGGCAGATTATGTAATCGTGAATGATGCCGAATTGGCTGATTTGGATGCGCGCGCACTGGATGTCTGGGCCAAAATTCATTAATAAAGTAAGGATAACGTCGCAATTCCGCGGCGAATTTCAAGTGAGGGTTCTGGGGATTTGAAATGAATTACACGCCACACACAGAAGAGGATGTGAGGAAGATGCTGGATGTGATTGGCATTGGCTCAACAGAAGAGCTCTTCGGACCTGTTCCGGAGAAACTGCGTCTCAAGGAGCTGGATTTGCCGCCTGGAATTAGCGAGATGGAGGCCGTGTCTCTGGTGAATGATCTTGCGGCCAGAGCCAGGGCGGATGCGCCGGCACTCTCGTTTATCGGGGGTGGGGCCTATGAACATTTCATACCCAGTGTTGTCGATGCTATGATATCCAGAAGTGAGTTCTACACCGCATACACACCCTATCAACCGGAGGTGAGTCAGGGCACGCTACGAGCGATCTTCGAATTTCAAACGATGATCTGTGAACTCACCGGAATGGAAGTGGCGAATGCTTCGATGTACGATGGCTCCTCCGCCCTGGCAGAGGCCGTGTTGATGGCGGTTCGGATTACGGGTGGGAGCAGGGTTTTGCTTCCGCGCAGCCTGCACCCGTTTTACAAGGAAGTGGTAAAGACCTATGTGCATGGAATTGGTCTGGAGATTGTAGAGATTCCCTGGTCTGAGGCAGGCACTCTCGATCTGGAGGCGTTGGATCAGGAGCTTCGGGCAGACACTGCCGCGGTGGTGGTGCAAAATCCCAATTTTCTGGGCGTGCTGGAGTCGCTGAGTGAAATTGGAGACCTGGTTAACAGGAGTAGCGCTGCTTATATAGCAGCGGTGAATCCCATCTCATTGGGCGTGATCGCACCCCCGGGAGATTTCGGAGCGGATATCGTGGTAGGCGATGGGCAACCGCTGGGAATTCCTTTGAGCTTTGGGGGGCCGTATGTTGGTTTTTTTGCCACACGGGACAAACACGTCAGGAAGATGCCCGGTCGGGTATGCGGCCAGACGACCGATGTGGACGGGAAGCGGGGGTTCGTGCTCACCTTGCAGACTCGTGAGCAGCATATTAGAAGGGACCGGGCCACATCGAATATCTGTACGAACCAGACGCTTTGTGCAACGGCAGCCACAGTATATATGGCCTCGCTTGGACCACGTGGATTGGAAGAAGTGGGGATGTTGAACTGGAACAGGAGTCACCGGGCTCGAAAAGCCCTGACGGATCTGAAGGGAGTCCACGATCGGTTCCCCGGAAACAGCTTCAATGAGTTTGTGGTGGAAACTGACAAACCTGCGCTCGAGACGCTGGCGGCCCTTGAGGCAAGGGGCATTTCCGGGGGTATCGACCTCGGGCGTTTTTACCCTGAGCTGGACCGGTGCATACTGACCTGTGTGACGGAAACGAAGACGGATACCGATGTCGATCGCCTGGTCGATGTGTGGAGGGAGATCTGATGAAGAAAGACCAGTTGATTTTCGAACGTGGCGAACCTGGCAGGCGTTGTGCCACCTTCCCCGATTCGGGAGCGTGCAAAACCTCGATTCCTGAAGAGATGCAGCGGAAAACACCACCTGCCCTGCCGGAAGTTAGTGAACTGGAGCTGGTAAGGCACTACGTCACGCTTTCCAGGATGAATTTCAGCATCGATACCGAGTTCTACCCGCTGGGTTCGTGCACCATGAAATACAATCCCAAGGTGCATGAGCGTGCGGCCAGGGTACCTGAGATTGCGGGACTTCATCCTTTCTCTCCTGCCTCCCAGGGTGTGCTGGAGGTCATTTGGGAAATGGAGCAGGTGCTCATTTCTGTAAGTGGAATGGATGGGTTCACTTTTCAGCCTGCTGCGGGCGCACAGGGAGAGTTCGTCGGGATTTCACTGATTGCGGCATATCACCGCGCAAGGGGAGACGGAAAAAAGGTTGTTTTGATTCCCGATTCTGCTCACGGGACCAATCCTGCGACCGCAGCGATGTGTGGATACACGGTGGAGGCTGTCCGGTCCACCGATCGCGGCACGGTAGATGTGGAGGATCTCAGATCGAAAATGTCGGATGAAGTGGCCGCGCTGATGCTCACCAATCCGAATACATTTGGGGTGTTCGAAGATGAGATCCTGGAAGTGGCCGAAATTGTGCACGATGGTGGTGGTCTGCTCTACTACGATGGCGCGAATCTGAATGCCTTCCTTGGTCAGTGCCGGCCAGGAGATATGGGTTTCGATGTTGTACATATCAACCTGCACAAGACGTTCACCACCCCGCACGGTGGGGGAGGCCCTGGATCGGGGCCGGTTGGCGTCAAGGCATCCCTGCTTCCCTATTTGCCCGTGCCCACGGTTGTGAAGTCGGGTGACGAATTCCAGTTGAACTTCGATCTCGAGGAATCGATCGGCAAAATCAGCACGTTTTACGGGAATTTCGGGATGGTCCTGAGAGCACTCGTATATTCCAAAATGCTTGGCGCGGAAGGCATGAGGCGAACGAGCGAAATGGCCGTTTTGAATGCCAATTATCTGGCGGCCAGACTGGATCCTCACTATGACCGGCCAAAGGCCGCACAACCCATGCACGAAATGGTTTATTCAGCGTCCCGGCAGAAGAAGCTGTATGGAGTGAACGCGCTGGATATCGCAAAGCGGCTGATCGATTACGGTCACCACCCGCCCACCGTCTATTTCCCTTTGCCAAACGTTGCGCCGGAGGCAATGTTGATCGAGCCCACAGAGACGGAGAGTCTGGAGCAACTCGATGAATTCGTAGAGGCCATGATCAGCATTGCGAAGGAGGCCAAGGAGAACGCACAAATTCTGCACGACGCGCCCCACGATTCTCCGGTTCGGAGACTTGATGAGGCCACGGCAGCAAGGAAGCCTGTTTTGAGATGGAAACCGAAACAGAGTTGATGGGCGAGAAGGACGCAAAAATCATTTCGATTTTTGTTGAGACAACAGTTGCGATTTCGGAGCAAAGTGGAGTTCAGGTGCACTGTCTCAGCGGAATCATCGCGGGTTGGTTGAGCACTGGCCTTGACCAGGACCAGCAGCTTTTGCAGCGGATGGCCAGATTACAGCAAAGGGCCGTGACAATGATGTCACGGCCCTTTGCATTGCTTCTGTCTGCCGGTTTCTGCTAAAATTCACCGGCTTTTGTGATTTCGATCAAATTTCCGTCTGGATCCTGACAAAAGACGAACCGACTGCCATCGTGCGGCCGTGTGCCGGGCCCGCCGACTATTCGACCCCATTCGCGATCCAAACAGGTAATCACATGATCAAAATCTGATACTTCGAAGGCAATATGCCTTCGTGATGGGCCTGGATGCTCCTCCGCTACAAGAAGATGAACTTCGAGATCGCCGCAGGCATACCAGGCTCCTTCGAAGTCGTAATCGGGCCTGGCTATGGGTTTAAGTCCCAGAAATTTTTCGTAAAAAGATCGGGACTGGTCCAGATCGCTCACGACCAGTGTGATGTGGTGAACACCCTGGATGTTAAGCAGGGCATTTGACGCACCCTTCGGCGCGTTATCGGGCTGGCTCGACACATCCTTCGACACGGTTCTAGTTCTCCGTTAAATATGCACGGATTTTGCGCATTCGGGAAGGGTGTTTCAAGGCAGCAAGGGCCTTATCCCGAATCTGGCGTACACGTTCCTTCGTTAGGCTGAGATGATTTCCTATTTTTTCCAGCGTTTTTGTCTCTTGGCCATTGATGCCGTAGTACATTTTCAACACCTCGGCCTCCCTTGGCGAGAGCGTTTCCAGTGCGGCCCGGACCTCGTCGGCCATAGCCCGTTCCATCACTTCCATTTCAGGATTGATCTGATTCTTGTCTTCAAGGATCTTCAGCAGGCAGGTGTCGGGGCCTTCCTCGAGTGGCATATCGAGTGACACGTGCCACCGGGCAGCATCCAGCAAATCCTGAGCTGCCTTGGGCTGCATTTCGGCTCCTATGGCAATTTCGTCAACACTGGGTTCCCGCCCAAGCTCCTGTTTGAGGCTGGAGGCGATTCGCTCAAGCCTGCAGAGGTGTTTGATTTTATTGACCGGGAGTCGCACCATTCGGGCCTTTTCGGCCAGAGCCGACAAAATACCTTGTCGGATCCACCAAACAGCGTAGGTGGTAAATTTTACACCGACGGTCTCGTCGTAGCGAGTGGATGCCCGAACCAGACCCACATTGCCTTCGGCAATCAGATCTTCCAGTGGTAACCCTCGACCCTGGTATTCTTTGGCTATCGTGATCACGAACCGAAGATTCGACTCGATCATCCGCTCGAAACTTTTCCGGTCTCCGGCGCGAATTCGCTTGGCAAGGGAGACTTCCTCCTGCTTCGTCAGTAGATTGTTGGATGCGATGTCCTTGAGATACAACTCCAGGGCCGATCGCCTACTCCGGTTTGGTGTTTCTGTTCGGGTCTTCCGACTAATGAGTGTAGCTGGCATTGCTTTCCCCCCGAGAAGTGGGATATCGGCTGCTTCCACGGTGGTAGATGAAAAGCCAGTTGGCGAGGAATTGGGTAAGGAAATCCCTACCTTAATTCCACTGAGAAGTCCACACAATTCAG
>CAVOEZ010000357.1:0-5229 GCA_963694355.1 Latescibacteria bacterium UBA2968
CTACCCTTGCTCGCTATCGAATCGGCCAGACGTTTCAGATTACGAATGAACCCGATTCCGCCCTTGCCGTGTTCAGTCAATCAATTGGGAATATCCGTGAATTACACCCTCTGCGGGTCTACTTCCGGCTCGGGCAGGCGGAGGCAAAGGCCCTTGCCGGGAGACACGAGGAGGCCCTCGCCGAGTCTGCACCTCTGATGACTTCCTCTGTATCCCGGCTGACAAGGACCCTTCACGCATCGCTCGGTGACGGTACCCGGAAGGGGAGATCCAGAAAAATCAAACAGGAATACTGGGTGCGTGTCGGAGTGTTCGGGGATCTTGACAATATCCGCCGATTAACCGAACGATTGACCTCGGCCGGATACGCAATGGTGGATTCTGCAATGGCTGTTGGGGGGCTAAGGATGGTTCTGGCAGGTCCGTTCCCGGACTCGCTTGGCGCTGAGAACGCAAGATCTGCGATCGAGCAGAGTGAAGGACTTCGGTGCAGAGTTTTGATATCCGCGGGGAACGAATAAGATGAGTGCAAAGCAAGCGACCGTGACCCCGGCCATGGAACAGTATCTCCGTTTCAAAGGGGAACACGAAGACGCAATCGTTCTCTTCCGAATGGGGGACTTCTATGAGACCTTCTATGAAGATGCCAAGGAGGTTTCACGGCTTCTTGGGTTGACTCTGACCTCCAGGAACAGCGGAGCAAACTCCGCCAAGGTACCGATGGCAGGAGTTCCTCATCATGCACTGGATACCTATTTATCCAGATTGATCAAGCTTGGCAGGAAGGTGGCCATTTGTGAGCAGATGGAACCCCCACAGAAGGGAAAGGCCATTGTTCGTCGAGAAGTGACTCAGGTCGTTTCGCCCGGAACGGCGCTTGCAGATAATCTTCTGGACCAGAACAGGAACAACTATCTGGCTGCACTGTTTGTGGAAGGTGACAACCTGGGAATCGCCCTTGTCGATTTGTCTACGGGGTCCTTCCGGGTGCTGGAAAACCCATCTGCCCGTATCTGGGAAATTCTGGAGCGCTCAGGCCCAGCCGAAGTACTCGCTCCCGAGAGTTGGGTGGAGGAAAACAGTCAGGAGTTTGCCACGCGTTTACCAGGTGTGCTCCTGGGGAAACAGGAAGATTGGTATTTTGGTTTTGCATACGCTTCGGGAGTCCTCCTGGAGCACTTCAAAGTGAACTCCCTGAAGGGTTTCGGCTGCGAGGAACTGCGACCGGCTGTTTGTGCCGCCGGTGCAGTTCTGAATTATCTCAAATCGAATCAGAAGGGTGCTGTTTCACACATCACAGGACTCAACCACGAGCGGAACGATGGTCACATGGTTCTGGATCTGGTGACGCAGCGCAATCTGGAGCTGGTCACTTCGATCCAGGAGGGGCAAAAGGAAGGCACCCTCATTTCTGTTCTGGACATGACTCGAGGGGCACTCGGCGCTCGGTGTTTGAGGTCCTGGCTGTCGCGGCCTTTGCTTGAGATACGGGGAATTTCTGATCGCCAGGATGCCGTATCCCAGTTTCACGCGGATACGGCATCAAGAGAAAACGTACGTGATATTCTCCAGCGGATCGGGGATCTGGAGCGGATGATGTCCAGGATCTGCTGCGGCAGGGCGAATCCGAGAGATCTGGCTGGTCTCAAGCTCTCTCTGGAGGCCATTCCCGAGCTTAAAGCATCATTGAATGATGTGACGGGACGTCTGCTGGAACAGGTCCGGGAACACGAACTGCAGGATCTCTCTAAACTTACGGATCTGATCGAGCAAACTCTGGATTCAGACCCTCCCGTATCTCTGGCAGACGGTGGCGTGATTCGCACAGGATATAACGCGGAACTCGACGACCTTCGGAAGGCTGCTTCCGGTGGTAGGAGCTGGGTAGCCGAATTGCAGTCTCACGAACGTGAGCGAACCGGGATTCCTTCCCTCAAGGTGGGCTACAATAGGGCGTTCGGTTACTACATAGAAATCACGCGGACGAATCTGGATCGGGCACCGGAAGAATATATTCGGAAGCAGACGCTGGTCAATGCGGAACGATTCATCACACCGGATCTCAAGGATTGGGAAGCAAAGATTCTTGGTGCGGACGAGAGAGCGAAGGAATTGGAGAAGGAACTTTTTCAGACGCTTCGACTCGAGGTAGAGAAATGGGTGGATCCCGTACAAAAGACTGCTCGCGCAGTGGCCAGTGTGGATGTGCTGGCCGGACTGGCCGAGGTGGCCGCCGCACAGGATTTTGTTCGACCTGTTGTGGATGACAGCACGGTGATCGAAATCCAGGAGGGCCGTCATCCTGTTGTGGAGCGACTCCTGCCGACCGGGAAGTTTGTGCCAAATGACTTCCACGTGTCGGGAGACGAAGAGCAAGTGCTGATCATCACCGGGCCGAATATGGCAGGGAAGTCCACGATTTTGAGGCAGGTGGGCCTGATTGTGCTGCTCGCGCAGGTTGGCAGTTTTGTGCCTGCCGGGAGTGCGCGAATTGGAGTCGTAGACAGGATATTCACCCGAGTAGGTGCTTCGGATAATCTGGCCAAGGGTGAAAGTACCTTTCTCGTAGAGATGAATGAGGCCGCCAATATCTTGAATAATGCCAGCCCCAGGAGTCTCGTGCTGCTCGATGAGATCGGCCGAGGGACCAGCACATTCGACGGGTTGAGTATTGCCTGGGCGATGACAGAGCATTTGCACAATGCCGAACGGTTGCGTCCAAGAACCCTCTTCGCAACGCATTACCACGAATTGTCCGAACTGGAGGAGCTGCTCCCGAGGGTGCGGAATTATAGTGTGGCAGTGAGGAAGGAAGGGGACACGGTCGTTTTCCTCCATCGCTTGGTGCGAGGCGGATGCGATCACAGTTACGGGATCGAAGTAGCCCAGCTTGCGGGCATGCCGCCGGAACTCATTTCCCGCGCAAGAGAGGTCCTAGGCATTCTGGAAAAGAACGAACTGACTCTGGTTCGCGATTCGGCTTCGCTTGCAAAACCGGGCAGACAGATGACCTTGTTCGCACCGCCGACACCCGTGGAAGACCCCATCATAGGTGAGCTGCGGGATCTGGATATTAGCAACACTACACCGCTGGAGGCGCTTTCAAAGTTGGATGAATTGAAACGAAGGGTGGAATCGAAGGAGACATCCAACGGCAGATAGTCTTCCTTGCTTGTCCACATTGAAAAGGGCCCGGCTCAGTGAGCCGGGCCCTTTCTGTTCGTGTCGAGGTATGATGTCATCAATCGGGCGCCTCGTCGATCCGTTCGACAGAAGTAACACCGGATACTGTAAGCACCTTCTGACGTAAACCTGAAAACTGATCCGTCGACTTGACCTGTACTGTAAAAAGATCACCCACCTCACCATTCGCGGTGTTCAGCTTGCCATCGAGGATCGGGATTCCCAAATCTGAAAAGGCTTGTGAGACATCTCGGAGGAAATTCGGGCGATCGAGCCCGTTTACCTGGACCTGGAGTGAGAAGAACGATTCCTTCTCAGTATCCCAGTCGATTGCAATGACCCTCTCGGAGTCCTGGGTGAGCGAGAGAACATTTGTACAGTTGCGACGATGAACCGAAACCCCCTTGCCCTTTGTGATGATGCCGAGGATCGGGTCACCCGGTATGGGTCTGCAGCATTTCGCAAAGTGAATCATTAGATTCTTGAGGCCATGTATTTTGAGTGGTGTTTCGGACCCCGGAGCGGCCTTCTGTGCGCGTGTTTTCTTCGGCGCGGGTTTGGCCGACGGGAAGAGTTCATAGATGAGTTTGCTAAGCGAGAATTCTCCATTTCCGATGCCCGCATAGAGGTGCTCGACACTGTCTACACCCAAGTTTCGCGCAGCCTCCTCCATGGCCTCTGTTTTTGCTTTTCTTCTACGTCGCTTGAGTTCTCTTTCAACGATTTCCTGACCCAGCCTTACACTGTGCGTGTGTTCCTCTTCACGCAGCCATTTCCTGATTCGGCTTCTGGCCTTGGCACTTTTTACCACGCTGAGCCAATCTCGGCTTGGGTGCTGGTGGGGAGAGGTGATGACTTCAACGGTGCATCCAGTTTCGAGCGAGGATGAAAGGGGGACCATCTTTTCATTTACATGGGCACCCGTGCAATGCAACCCCACATCCGTGTGAACCGCAAATGCGAAGTCAATGGGTGTGGCATTCTCTGGCAGCCGAATAAGATCCCCCCTGGGAGTGAACACATAGATTTCTGTGGGGAACAGATCGACCTTCAGTTCTTCCATGAATTCCTTGGGATCGGTGGTTTCGCTCTGCCATTCCACAAGCCCTCGGAGCCACGCCATATGTTGGTCCAAATCGCTCTGACTCTTTCTGCCTTCCTTGTAGCGCCAGTGTGCGGCAATTCCAACCTCGGCGGTATGGTGCATTTCGTTCGTTCGGATCTGTACCTCGAGCATCATGCCTTTGGGACCCACCACGGTGGTGTGAAGAGACTGATACATGTTGCTTTTCGGTGTGGCGATGAAGTCTTTAAATCTGGCCATAACGGGTGTATACATCGAGTGAACCAGACCGAGTGCATTGTAGCATTCCGGCAGTGTTTCCACGAGAATGCGGATGGCGAGCAAGTCGTAGATTTCGGTGAAGGACTTCCCCCGGACGACCATTTTTCTGTAGATGCTGTAGAAATTTTTCGAGCGTCCTGTAATTTCAGCTTCGATACCTGTATTTCTCAGGGCCTCCTTGAGCGGGGCGTGCACCTCCTCGATGTAGGCTTCCCGCTCCTCCCGTGTCAGGTTGATCTTCTCCTGAATCTCCCGGTAAGCATCGGGGTCGAGCCATTTCAAACTGAGGTCTTCGAGTTCGGATCTGATCCGGGATATGCCCAGCCTGTGGGCAAGAGGTGCATAGATATCCCTACTCTCCAGTACCATCCGCTCTTGGATCTCTGGCGTCAGGTATTTCAATGTTCGAAGATTGTGAAGTCGATCGGCAAATTTGATCAGTACGACGCGGATGTCCCGGGCCATTGAGAGCAGCATTTTTCGAAAGTTTTCGGCCTGCTCGTCCTCGGGGGTTTGGAAGGTGAGGTCTTTGATTCTGGTGACGCCATCGACGAGTATGGAGATCTCCTCACCGAATTCTGCACTGATCTGCGACACCGGTACTGCTGTATCCTCGACAACGTCGTGGAGGAGCCCGGCCGCGATTGTGGAAGAATCCAGATTCAGGTCTATAAGAATTTGGGAAACTGCTGCGGCGTGGG
>CAVOEZ010000358.1:0-5202 GCA_963694355.1 Latescibacteria bacterium UBA2968
CATGCTCAAGAGCAGAATCCTTGGGGAAAATCCCTGCAACATCGATCGGATCTTCAGGAAGATCAAGCAGTTTGGCGGCCATGCTCGCCAGGGCGGGGGCGTTTGCGGTGTCGAAATGGCGCTCATGGATCTCGCCGGCAAGGCCTACGGAGTGCCTGCCTACCAGCTTGCAGGCGGGAAGTTCCGGGATGAGGTCCGAATCTATTGCGATACCCCTTCCACAAGGGACGCGGAGGAGATGGGGAGACGACTCAAACAGAGAATGGAAATGGGATTCACTTTCCTGAAAATGGACATCGGTCTCCAACTCTGTAAAGATATCCCCGGGTGTATTTCTGCTCCCGCCGGTATGCTCGAAACCAGTAATGTCATGCACGCCTTCACCGGCATCCAGTTGACCGCCAAGGGCATCGAGGCCCTGTGCGAGTATGTGCGCACCGTACGCGACATCATTGGATACGAAATCCCGCTTGCGGCAGACCACTTCGGACATATGAATCTCGAATCATGCATCCGCCTCGGGAAGGCCCTGGAGCCCTTCAATCTGGCCTGGCTGGAGGACATGATCCCCTGGCAGTTCACCGACCAGCACGTCCGTCTGTCCGGCGCCTGTGACACACCCATTTGTACCGGGGAAGACATCTATCTGAAGGAAGGATTTCTGCCATTGTTTCAGTCCCATGCGATCTCCGTCGCTCACCCGGACCTTGCCACATCGGGCGGCATCCTTGAGACCAAGAAGATAGGTGACCTCGCGCAAGAGTACGGAATCTCCATGGCATTGCATATGGCGGGAACGCCGATATCCACCATGGCCAGCGTTCATTGCGCGGCCGCCACGGAGAATTTCATAGCGCTCGAGAATCATGCGGTGGATACTGCATGGTGGAACACCCTCGTCACAGGCCTCCCGAACCCCATCATCCAGGAGGGTTACATAAAAGTGCCGGAAACGCCGGGGCTTGGTGTGGACCTGGATGAAGAAGCAATCAGGGAGCATCTCGATCCTGATCGTCCAGTCTATTTCGATTCGACCGAGCAGTGGAACGAAAGCAAAACTAATGATCGCCTCTGGAGCTGACTGAAGCTTCCGGGCAGGTTCCGTTTTCAGACAAACTTGAAAGGGAGTCGAAAATGATTCGCATTGGAATAGTAGGTGCAGAAAACAGCCATACCGTGGCAATCGCGAAGACCCTGAACATCGACAAATTGGTACCAGGGTGTCGCATCGTAAGCGTTTGGGGAGAATCTGCCAAATATGCCAAAGATGCTGCGGAAAGGGGTCAGATCGAAACGATCGTCAAGAACCCGGCTGACATGATCGGCCAGATCGATGCCGCTTGCGTCGACCACAGACACGCGAAATATCACCTCCCAGCGGTGCAGCCATTGCTCGAGGCGAAAATACCCCTGTTTGTGGATAAACCCTTCTGCTATCGTGCAGCTGAAGGCAAACGGTTCCTGGCCCTCGCAAAGAAGCTGAAGGTACCCGTCTGCTCATTCTCGGTCCTCCCAAAACAGGAATCATTTGGTCAGTTGATCAAAGACGCTCGCAAACTTGGAAAAATCAGTTCGGTCATCACCAGCGGTCCCTGCGACATCCGGTCGAAATGGGGCGGTATTTCTTTTTACGGCATTCACCAGGTAGATATGGTTCTGCGCCTGCTGAATCAGGATGTGACCCATGCCCAGGTGAACCTGGGTAAAAAGAATCACACCGGAACATTGATATCCTCCAGCGGTGCAATCTCTACAATGAACCTGCTGACAGAGGGTCACTCGGCTTTCCACGTATCCATCATCGCAGCCAAAGGGCGACTGGACCGCGAAATCCCCTTCGATCCGAACCCCTACCTCACGGGAGCGAAGACGTTCTGCCGCATGTTCAAAACAGGCAAGACTGACGAAACTGCCCAAACCATGCTCACCCCAGTTGCTGTTTTGGAAGCGCTCGAAAAGTCGATCAAACAGAAAAAGCGAATCAAGGTCGCCTCGGTAGTTTAGAAAGCACATTCGATCTTCGCGCAACTTTGTACCCATCTCATAGGAGCTTTTAGATGATTCGAATAGGAATTGTAGGAGCCGAAAATAGCCATACCGTTGCCATCTCGAAGGTGTTGAATATTGAGAAAAAGATCCGGGACTGTCGGGTTGTAAGTGTCTGGGGGGAAACTGCCGGATACGCCAGAGATGCAGCGGAACGGGGCCAGATCGAAACCATCGTAAAAAAACCGGAAGACATGATCGGGCATATCGACGCAGCCTGCGTAGATCACAGACACGCCCAGTTTCACCTGCCTGCCGTGCTTCCACTTCTCGAAGCCAAGATCCCCATCTTTGTGGACAAACCCTTCTGCTATCGTGTGGCAGAGGGAAAACGATTTCTCTCCAGAGCGAAAAAACTCAAAGTTCCCGTCTGCTCATTCTCAACACTTCCAAAGCAGGCCTCCTTCGTCCAGCTTCAAAAGGACCTGAAAAAACTGGGGCGGGTAATCTCGGTGATCTCTACCGGACCGTGTGACATCCGGTCCAAATATGGAGGCGTTTCATTCTACGGCATCCATCAGGTGGACATGATCACGCGGCTGTTGGACCAGGACATTACCCACGCGGAAGTCAGCCTGGGTAAGAAAAATCATACCGGCACGCTCTACTCGGCCAATGGCGCCATTTCCACTCTGAATCTGTTTACGGAAGGCCATACTGCATTTCATATTTCCGTGATTGCCGAAAAGGGCAGGATCGACCGAACCATCGTTCGTGACGATAGCCCTTATCTCTCAGGCGTAAAAACCTTCTGCAAGATGTTCAGAACAGGCAAAACGGACGAGACTTCGACAACCATGTTGAACCCTGTTGCAGTTCTCGAAGCAATGGAAAAATCCATCAAAACCAGAAAAAGAGTCAAAGTCCCATCGATCATATTGTAAGATCCTGGATTTAAGTGGGCCTGGTGAGAACGCCTGTGGCAGGCCCACTTTTCGTTCACCCCGGCAGAGGGTATTGGCATGAATATGAGGATGGAAGTCGACAGACTGGAAACCGAATCCGGAATGAATCTCGTCTGGCTGAGGAATGCAGAACTGGACGTCTCGCTGCCCATTGCCATTGGCGAGTTCGAAGCAAACGCCATCCGGACAGAGATGGGTGATCTGACGCCTCCTCGCCCGATTACGCACCAACTGTTTCACAACACCCTCGAGCGGCTGAACGTCCGCGTGGAACAAGTGGTGATCACCTCTCTCGTGGACGACATCTTTTTCGCAAGGCTCAGTATTGAGACCGGCGGGAAACGTGAACAGCTCGATGCTCGCCCCAGCGATTGCATCGCCCTGGCACTGAGGGAGGGCGCACCGGTTTTTGTAAAAGAAGAGGTCCTGGAGATCGCCGGTATCTGGGGCACGCCGCGACTTCCTCTGCCCGACAAACCGGTGAACAAACTCAACAAGAAGGATTTGAAAAAGTTTCGCAGATGGATGGGCTTTGAAGGCCAGACGCCCAGCATAGCGTATCCAACTTCCGTCGAGAAAGAGTGCCGTGAGAAAAGGGAGCGTTGGAAACGCCGATTTGCCGGGAAAGGGTCTCTGAAACCGGGATTGCTGATTCGGGAAGAACAAATCAAGACACTCAAATCCAATGCGCGAGTGGACAGCACGACGCGTAAGTGGCTGGATGAAATGCTTGATCGAGCGGATGAAGTTGCAGGTCTTCCAGGTGACTTCTTCGAGACATTCATACCGGACACCGGCCCATGGAATCCAGGGGGCAACTTCTGCCCACACTGCATCTACAAAAAGTCACCCGAAGGCATCAACAATTACTTTTGGAAATGGGACTGGAAAGATCCGGATCGCCTCGAATGTCCCTACTGCGGAACTGAGTTTCCGAATGCCAAATACCCGGAAAATGGAACACTACACCTTCAGCGACTGAGCAAGACGTACGCCTTCCACATAACGAAAAAGGAATTGAACACGCCCGACTGGAGACTGGGCGATGGAGCCGAACGCTTCGTAAACCAGCCCATTCACGTCTCCTTCTCCGGAAATATCCGGTCAATGAAACTCGCCTGGGCACTGGCACAGGTCCAGACACTCGGCATCGCGTATTCGGTAAAGCGCAAGAAGAGCTACGTAAAGACCATCGAACGCATCCTCCTGAGAATGGCCGAAATTTACCCGGGTTACCCCCTGCAAAGTTATTTCCAGGACGTCGTCGATGCGGATCCCGGATATGCCACCGACAACGCGGATGCCTTGCCAACCGTATTCAAACGCAACGCCTGCCTGAGTGTTTACGATGGACGCTTTGGATACCGTCACGAAAAAACCACCACTCAGGAAACGAGGGTGGCAACCGGGCTGTGGGGCAGCAGTCGAATCGCGCGTGAACTCACCACCACCGGCGTCACATTCCTCAGACTATTTCAGGGCTACGATCTGGTCAAAAGTGCAATTTCTCCGAACACGCGAAAGAAGATCGAGCAGGACTTTCTCCTGGAGCTTTATCTGGATACCCGGGCATATGACCCTATCACCAACAAGGCAGGTGCGATCAGAGCAGCACGTGTGGCATTTGGATTGGTGTATAACAACAAGAAGGAGCTCCAATCGGGTCTGGACGGATATCACAAGATTCTTGAATCCCAGTTCTATCCCGACGGTTCGATGAAGGAATCTCCCATCTATGGACACAAACCCATCGGGGAAGACCTCTGGCAAATACCAGAAATGCTGCGGGGCACCATTGACCTCTACGGCAAGGGCAGCCTCTACAGTGCCGCATTTCAGGCACTGGCGGATATTTCCACACCTCTGGGCACGCACCCCACTTTGGATGACAGTTTCCGCCACTCGTCTACGCCAGCACAGTCTGCAGACATCGCGTTAGCCAGATGCGACATTCTGATTCCGGGGCCAGCTGCCCCTCCATCTGAATTCGCTATGTTCAACACGAATTTGAAAACCCGGACGCGTCGCCCGGCCTCCGGTAAGGCTCACAATCATTATTACGAAGGCAGACATCTTGCGTGCCTCGGATACGGATCCGGGAAGAACAGAACACAACTCTATCTGCTTGGCGAAGATGGTCTTCGCGGCCACCGCCACGCCGGTGCGTTGGCCACCCAGTTGTATGCTGGCGGCAGAGAGATCTTCCCGGATCTTGGATACATCTGTGATCATCCGGGGAACGCATGGGTCA
>CAVOEZ010000359.1:0-5171 GCA_963694355.1 Latescibacteria bacterium UBA2968
CAGACCACCCCGGTCTCTGTGATGTCGCCCTTACCCGTTGCGTCAATTGCCCACAGGTGCCCGGGTCCTTCACCGTGCTCCGGATCCTGACCGACACCGATGAACACCTTGTTGTCATACAGCACCGGTGTCGAAACGATATTGTTCCTTGTCCCTCGCCCACCCAATTCCCACTTCGCGCCCTTGGGATTGCAGTCGAACTTCCAGATCAGCTCACCTGTTTCGGGCTCCAGTGAATAGATCCAGCCGTCTCCACCGGGAAAGATCACCTGCGGCTTCCCGTTTACCATCCCGTAAGTCGGGTTCGACCATTGACCGTGCAGAATGGATTCGCCGGGGAGGTCCTTCTCCCAGACCACCTTGCCCGTCTTCTTGTTCAGCGCAATAAAACTGGGTGCGAACAAGGAAGGAATGTGGAAATGGCCCTCGTCCACACCATTGCTCGTCACTACGAACAGGAGGTCTCCTGCACCCACAGGCGAACAGGTCGCCAGGTTGTGCGGAAAAACGTCCAGTTCCGCCATCATATCCATTGACCAGACCACGTCACCGTCGGTCTGGCTGGTATCGGCTTCTGTGGTAATTTCTCCGTCATTCTCACCGTCCAGAAAACCTTCGGTATCAACACAGACCACTTCGCACCGGTTGGAAATATAGTAAAGCCGATCACCCTCGATAAAGGGCGTGGAACAGATCCCCTGCTGCGGCCAGTCGTTCACCCGGCCCGCAGGAAGTTTGGTGTGTGTGGACTGCCAGAGGAACTCTCCATCCGATTCACGGAAGGCCATCATCACGCCGCGATCGCCCCCCAGTTTGGGATTACGGGGCGCCTGGTTGTTGGTCCCCATATAGATCTTCCCATTCAGGATCACGGGACCGGCATACGTCTGCGAGCCCAATGCGACCTTCCACTTGATATTTTCACCTGTTTTGGGATCCCACTTGACAGGAACATTCTTCTCATTGCTCACCATATTCCGCTCGGTAGTGAACCCCCACATCGCCGTCTCCTGTGAGAATGCGGCCGTGGCAACAGCAAGCAAAACAAAAGTCAGAATCGTACTACGCATCGAACATCTCCCGCTGAATAAATGAAATGGATTCCTGGACAACCGAATCACCAGAGCCTAATTCTGCGTAACCTTCAAATTGTCATAATAGATCTCAGCCGCTGAGAACCCGTACAACCCGGGACTTCCTTCCCTGTTGGGGAGCGGATCTTCGGCCGTAATGGTCCAGGTGTCCGGCTCGGCCTCGGAGGTTTTCCAAACCTTTCCTCGAATCAGGGCCTTCCCGCCGGAAATCTCCACCGTAAGCTTCATCGTATACCAAACATCCGATGCCCATGCAAAATCGATCGTTTTGGCCATCCGCAAATCCGACGTCCAAGACCGGACCTGCAGCCTTTGATGATTCCCCATCATATCCAGCGTATAACGGTTGGCGACCAGACCCATATCCGGTCTCCTGCGTCCCTTCTTTGTTCCCATCAGGTCCACCTGGATCGTATATCCGCTCAGATCGTGTGGTCCGATATAGACATTCGATCGGTCCAATCCTCTGGACACGGGCGCCTTCACCAACACCTTGTTTTCCTTCTGAGCTCTCACAACGAATTTGTTTCCTGCGCGGATCCAGTGAACAGGTTTCGTCCCTTCTTCCAGGGACTCGAAATCCTCGGTCCAGTCCAGCGGCGCAATCACGCGAACCCTCGAGGTCGCCTCGAGGTCGCCAACTCGGGCCACAAGGAGACCGACCTGGGAGCCCGCTGCCTGGTCGGGCGTAAGCTTTCCGCCCGCGACCTGCCCGGCGATCCCCTTAAGCGACCACTCCGCCTCCATTGGCCCGATCAACTGACCTTTCGCGTCGAAGGCACGAGCGACAAATGCTTTCGCCTGGCCGGGTTGGATGAGTACTTCTGCAGGAACCACTTGGATCGTGGCGGGCTTTGCACCGGCGCCAGCCTTATTGTCTACCGGCTTGTACTCAGTTGCGGATAGAACGAATCTGGCCATCGGATCGCCGAGACAATAGAGGCCGCCCTCGGTAGTGAAAAAGATTCGCTTGTAGGCAATGGCCGGCGACCCGTAGATCTCAGCGAAACGGCCCTCCGGCATCGTCAGCCGATCCTTGTCCAGAGACTCAGGTTCAGCCCCCGTGCGAATAATCTCGAAAGTTCCATTCACATCATTTGCAAAAATCTTCCCGTCCGCCCAGACCGGGGAGCCCTTCCCGACGGTGGCCACGTTATGGACCCAAATTTCCTTGCCGGTTGCTGCGTCCACACGATGCAAGTTGGCCGAGTTGTCCACAAAATACAGCGAGCCGTCGTGCACGACCGGTGAGGTATACCCCACCGTGGATTCGTCGAAACGCCACACCTCGTGAGTCTTTGTGACATCTCCCGTACCTGTACCATCGATACAAACGACGCGTCCCATCGACGTGTTGTCCATATTCTCTTCACTGTGCGAGGCATATACACGCGAACCCTCCACCACCACGGAGGAGTTGATTCCGCGCTTGCTCAGCTGGAACTTCCACACCATTTCGCCCGTATTCATCTTCAGAGCGTAGATCGCACCGTCTGCGTTCCCCGCCACGAGCACTCTCTGACCATTGATCTCAGCCACCACCGGAGTGGAGTAAGTTGTATCCTTCGGCGGTCCCCCAGGGGTGGAAATCCAGACTGTTTCCCCTGTGCGCTTGTCCACCGCGTAATACCTGTGCCTGCCGGGCATATGACTTCCCCAGCTCGTATTCAGAAAACTGATCACCACGAGATCTCCGTCAACAAACGGCGTGTGGGTGCGCCCGCCATAGCCCGAAATGCGGCCCACTTCCTCCGTTAACGATCTCGACCACAAAATCTTGCCATCTCTGTCATAGCAGATGAACGTGCCTTGAACACCGTGAGCGTAGATATTCCCGGTCTCCGGGTCGCCAGCCAGACTTGCCCAACCCACCCTGTTGAAAGGGATTGTGGTGTGATATACATTGAACGCGTGATCCCAGACAACAATCCCTGTCTCCGCGTCGAAGCAGGCCACCCGCTCCTGCTCAGTAATATCCTTACCCGATCGCCCGATCACGTAAACGCGACCATTCAGCACGATTGGTGTGGACCTCCCGACAAAATCGGCCTTCCAGATCAGATTCTCTCCGTCAGGTGACCAGTTCGAAATCAGCCCGGTTTCCGGCGATACCCCGTTCTGAAAAGGACCTCGCCAGTGCGGCCACTCTGAAGCCTCTGCTGCTGACCAGGTGAGTGTGGCCGCCAAAGCCGTAAACATCAATCTTTTCATCCTCATATTCGCCCTCTGTCTCGTATTTTGAACGGAAAACGCGCTGTCCGAATCCAACCGAATTGCAGGTAAGATAGTATATCGGTAACACCCCGTAAAATCAAGAGGAAGCTCCTGCGCTTCCCCGGTCACAAAGCGCTTTTCAGGCAGATCGATTGAACGCGTGATTCCAGGCAAGAAGCCCGGTCTTTGCGTAAATACAGACTGCCCGGTCCTGCTCATCCGCGTAGGGGGACGGTGATATTCACCCGTTTAATAAAATCCAGTCGACTGGACTATTTTATAGTAATTTATTTTATCAGATATTAATATTTGTTTACATTCGATTTATATCAATAATATATCTTTATAAAACTATTTAGTATTATTTATGACTTTCAGTGCATTTTTCGATGCCCGATTCCGTCGCACCTGTTCTACATTCCCCTGGGCCCTTTACCCGGCCTCGCTCCGCCTTCGCGACGCCCTGTCATTGAATCAAGTCCTAAATCCACAACAAATTATACTTGACCCTGCTCCAGCAGATCTGTACCTTTACGCGTGTAAATAGGAGTTCCTCCCCAGGCGAATGTTGGAACTCCCCAACTCATCACTATTAAGCATCGAAGGTCTCCCTCAATGTCCTTCATCTTCCTCCTGCTGCTCTTGCTGGGTACGATCATTTTCTGCCTGGTAACCCTCTTCTCATACTTCCACGAAGTTGCCGCATATACCCAGAATCTCCACGAAGTCCAACAGCGGATCGATCACAATCGGGAACGGCTCGCCGAATACGAAACGTGCATCGCTGTCCTCGAGGACAGTATCCCTCAAAGCCAGACCCGCGTCGACCGGCTTCGGAACTGGGTAGCGCTCCTCAAGGGACAGGCCGGCCGCCTTGAATCGGAAAAAGCCCTTCTTGCAGGGCAGCCGGGAACCGCCGGCGCCAGCGGATCGGGGGGCTGATCGTGGAACTCGGAATCGTCATAGTTTGTATGATGATCGTGGTGTCCGTCAAAAGCCTGACAGCGGTATCGATCGGCAACCACAAATCATCGATCAAGGATTCGGAACAGGAAGAATCCGAGATCGCAAGAAAACTCTCCAAGGTTGAAGACAAGCGCCTCCAGCTCGAACGAGACGATGCAACACTGGAGCGGGAGGAAACACTCCTGGTCAATGAGAAAGACCTCCTCTTTATCAAGATCAAGACCCTTGGCGAAGAACCCATTCCTGAAGATGAGCTCGACGTCATCGCGGCTGGAGGGAACGGTTCGGCCAGCGACGAGGTAGGTGCAGAGAATCAGGACGAAGACGATTCACCCGACTCCGAAGAATCAGTTTCCGATCTGACCGGGGCAGGTCCCGCGGACTCGAGCCGGTTGAGAATCCTGGTGGTAGACGACAATGACGACCTTCGCGAGGTACTCGACGAGGCCCTCTCGCGTGATTACAGCGTAACCGAAGCGATCGACGGCCTGGACGCCCTCGCAAAAATCATCAAAGAGCACCAGGAGTTCGACCTGGTCATCACCGATCTCAAAATGCCCAATGTCAACGGAATCACCTTCATCGAACACCTTCCCGAGCCAACGCCCACGATCGTCATCTCCGGATTTCTCGAATCGCCAAAATTCCAGGAGGCGCTGAGTCGCCTGAACCCCACCGCAGTCCTCCAGAAACCGTTTCAATTAAGCGAGTTACGACAGACAGTCGAAGCCGCAGCCAGGGAAATCCTGAGTACAAACCGCAGGAGCGCTGCCTGAGCACCCGGATCGGTTTGCAGAACGATAGTGGAACAGTCTGATGCGCAACCCAACTTCCTGCACCACGCCAGGTACCTGCCGGCCGCTTCTTCCACTCACCATTTCTTGATTGTGCAGGCAT
>CAVOEZ010000360.1:0-5170 GCA_963694355.1 Latescibacteria bacterium UBA2968
TATCGGTTGAAGATGTTACTGCATTTGTCTTAGGGGGGCACGGAGACTCGATGGTTCCCCTCCCGCGGTATTCTTCCGTAGCAGGAATTCCGTTGTCAGAACTACTCGATCAATCCACGATCGAGCGGCTGGTTCAACGAACCAGGGACGGGGGTGCCGAAATTGTCGCCCACCTGAAGACTGGCAGTGCCTATTACGCACCAGCCTCTGCGGTAACTGAAATGGTTGCTGCAATCGTCAAAGATAAAAAGCGGATTCTGCCCTGTGCAGCCTGGCTGACGGGCCAATATGGAATACACGACCTTTTTATGGGAGTTCCCGTAAAACTCGGTGCAGGCGGAGTAGAGCAAATCATAGAAATCGGCTTGACACCAGATGAATCGCAGGCCCTCCTGGCCTCGGCGGAAGACATCAGGGCGGGAATAGGAAAACTGGGTCTGTAATACACATCAGTTATACGCAGAATGCAGGGCGACCGGGGGCTTGCGAGCTACCGGTTTTTTTTGTCTGTCACGGTTCCAATCTCATGAATATCGGGCTCGACATGGATTCCAATTCCACAACAAGACGCAGCGTGCTAGATGTCCTACTTGGACTCGGGTCAATCGCGTCCGTGGTCGGCGCAATCAGTCCGGTGCTCGCCTATCTGTCTCCACTTGCGAAACAGGTATCCTCGGGAAATACGCTCGAGGATAAGAACGGTATTCCTGTATCCGCTGAGAGTCTCACCGAGGGATCCGGCCTGGTCGGTCGGCTTGGCGGCCTCCCCGTTCTGGCCATCCGGAAGAACGGGCAGATCCTCGGTTATTCGGCGGTGTGTACCCACTTAGGTTGTGTCGTCCGCTGGAGCCCGGACAAAGACCGGATCGAGTGTCCGTGCCATGGTGGTCAGTTCAATCTCCTGGGCGCAGTCGTTTCAGGCCCGCCACCTGAAGGCATCCAACCCATTACCCTGAGAGTCGAAGGCAACAGGATCTTGCGCGGATGAAGATACTTACTCTGATCATTGAATGGGCATCGGACCGCTACCCCGTCAAACCCGCGTGGACCAGGATCTCGCACCACGTCCGCAAGCCGGTACCTGCGCACACAAACTTCCTGTTCACATTGGGATCTCTCGCCATATTCCTGTTTGCGATCCAGGTCGTCACGGGTTTGCTGATGATGGTCTATTACAAACCATCGGTTAGAGATGCCTATGCGAGCGTCCTCTTCATAACCGAAGAAGTTCCCTTCGGGTGGCTTATCAGGCAAGTCCACACCTGGGGTGCGAACCTCATGGTGCTTGTGGTTTTGCTTCACATGCTGAAGACTTTTATTTACGGCGGATACAAAAGACCTCGGGAAATGACGTGGGTTTTGGGCGTGATGTTGTTTGGGATTGTCCTGGGATTCGGCTTCACCGGATACCTTCTCCCCTGGGACCAGCTCGCATTCTGGGCAACAACTGTAGCTACGGAGGCGCCCGGGTCCATGCCTTTTGCAGGACCATTCATCGCAGAACTGATGCGCGGAGGCCCCGAGGTGGGCGAAGCCACCCTGGGTCGATTCTTTGTGGCGCACGTAGCCTTGCTGCCCATTGCCCTGCTCGGCGTAATGGCGCTGCATCTTTTACTGGTACGACTCCAGGGAACCTCGCCTCTTGAGAGGACAGACGTTCCCGAACCGACTTCGGAGGAGAAACTTCAAGCCGGCGGAAAACCCTTCTTCCCCCACCACATGATCACGGAAGGAATCGCTGCCTACCTGATCCTTGGCATCCTTCTGACACTGGCCATCCTGGCTCCTTTCCATCTTGCGGAACCTGCAAACCCCTTCGAGACGCCAGTCGGGATCAAGCCGGAGTGGTATTTTCTACCCATGTTCCAGCTTCTGAAATACCTGCCCGAACCGGTTGCTGTGGCCTTGCCCGGCATATTCGGGCTGGTCTTGCTTCTGCTTCCTTTTATTGACAGATCTGTCGAACGCCATCCAAAAAAGCGGCCAGTTGCAATGGCCCTTGGCGCAGCAGTTCTGGTTATCACGCTCACCCTTGGCATACTGGGGAAGGTCTCGGAAACGAACCTGACCCTCTTCGGAAGTGACTACCACTTCGATGCCAAAGGGATTCCTCATCTCATCGAGAAGGATGGGGGACCCGGCCAATGATACGCAGACTGAACATTTCCATCCTGCTCCTTCTGGGACTGTGGGGATTCTCGTGTGAAGACCTGTTTGCTCTAGCATCCCTCGAGGAATCTGAAAACACGGCATTCACAGCAAGTGTGCATGAACTCATAGGGTGTGAGAGTTGCCATTTACCGGGTAAACCAGACAAGATATCCAGGGCGGTACTCCCTCAGATCTGCGGAGATTGTCACCCAAAACAACACCAAGAGTTTACAGAAAGTGTTCACTGGTCGGGCAAGGGCGCCGTGTGTATCGATTGTCACGGCAACCACGATATCCGTCTCGTGCGGAAACCGGAGAGCAAGGCCTACCGCTCACTCGTATGCGGGACCTGTCACCTGGGTCCGAAAGAGCACTTCGATCTTGGACCGCACAAGGCGGGGATGGAAAAAACCGGCGTGTTGGCCTGCGCTTCCTGTCACGGAAACCATAGTATTCAGTCTCCCACCCTGGAGATCGTTTCGTCTGCCTGTGCTGGTTGTCACCCCAAGGACACACCGGAATTTCAGATGGGCCAGGAAGTCGGCGGATTATTTACCGGAATCCGAGACACCCTCTCGCTGGCGGCTGCCAGGCTCAGCGATTTGCAGGATCAGGGGATCAGTATCAGGAAAGAGGAGCAAATACTCGAAGACGCAAGGGGGGCGTTTACGCGGGCAAGGCTGGTCTGGCACGGACTGGATATGGTGAATATACGGGCGGAAGTCTCAAACACAGGCGAAACCACTCAATCCCTCCTGAACGCCATTTCTTCCGTTCTCGACGATCGAAGATTAAGAAAAATCGGCCTGGTTGTAGTCTGGGGTATCATCCTGGCGAATATCATTCTGCTGCTTCTGAAAAAGAAGAATCTCGGTAGATCTTGAATTCCAGATCTTCCTTTCCGATTTCTCCACCGCTCGCCACATATCGAACAGATCACAGCAACTTTGACACCTAAGTTTCCTGAGGAATGTCATGTCTCAGCTTCGCATTCTCATTGTCGATGATGAACCGAATCTCCTGGAAAGCTTCCGGATCGGGCTGGAACTCAAGGACTACATCGTCTCGGTCGCATCCAGCGGCAAGGAAGCTCTGGAGACATGTGCAAACAGATCCTTCGATGTGGTACTGCTCGATATCCGGATGCCCGAAATGGATGGTCTTGAGGCTCTCCAACAGTTGAAAAAGATTCATCCCGACCAGGCCGTCATCATGCTCACTGCGCACGGAAGCCTGGAGAGCGCTGTGGAAGCTGGCAGGCTTGGCGCGTTCGACTACGTGGAGAAGCCTTCCACACCGGAAATCGTAGACCTGAGAATCAGAAAGGCCATCGAGAACAAATCTCTAGCAGAAGAAAACAAACTGCTCAAGAACCAGCTCAGAGAAAAGTATCATTTTGAAGGACTCGTGGGAAACAGTCCCCCGATGCAGGAAGTCTACGCGCTGATGGAACGTATCTCGAACACGGAAAGCACAGTCCTTGTCACCGGTGAAACGGGCACAGGAAAAGAACTCGTTGCCCGGGCAATTCACTACAATGGTCCGAGGGCAGACCAGCGTTTCTATGCGCTTCACTGCGATACCGGAAGAACTCCTGGAGAGTGAACTATTCGGCCACGAAAAAGGGGCCTTCACTGGCGCTGTGTCACAGAAAATGGGAATCTTCGAGGCTGCAGACAATGGCACACTGTTTTTGGACGAAGTGGGAGAAATGAGCCTGGCGGCACAGGTTCGTCTGCTGCGCGTGCTGCAAGAAAAAGAATTCATTCCCGTAGGATCTACCACACCAAAAACCACAGATGTCAGGCTTATCGCAGCCACCAATCGAATTCTCTCTGAAGAGGTCAAGGCGGGTTCCTTCCGCGAAGACCTGTATTATCGTCTAAACGTCATCGAGGTCAACATTCCCCCTTTGCGAGATAGACGCGACGACATTCCTCTTCTGGCGAATCATTTCCTTCAAGTGCTTGGAAAAAAGGGGCACGACCTCACCATTCCCGAAGACACAATGGCCAGACTAATCCGGCACGACTGGCCTGGAAATGTGCGTGAACTGGAGAATGCCATCGAGCGCTCCCTTGCACTCACCTCCTCGGGCGCCATCGGCGTAACCGATCTCCCTGCCGTTCTACAACATGATGAATCGCCCGCGATGGGTCTGGAACACAGTTACGCCCACCTTTCGCTTCAAGAGGCCAGAGAGACCTTCGAGCAGGGATACATCAAAGAAGTGCTTACAAAAACCGGCGGGAATATCACCCACGCCTCTAAAATGGCAGGCATTGCGTGGCAAAATTTCCACCAGAAACTCAAGAAATACGAGATAAACGCCAAAGAGAAGTCGTAGCAGTCGATCCAGGTTAGTCAGGTTAATCAGGTTATTATAGAAAAGGCCCTTTCGAATCTCATCGAAAGGGCCTTCATCCTTATCTGTCTAAAAATCTGGAAATCAACTCACCTTCAGGAAATCTCTCAGAACAGTGTGCAAAATCCCACCATTGCGGTAGTAGTCAATCTCCACGGGTGTGTCGATCCGAACTGTGGTCGAGAATTCAACCGCCTTCCCATCTTCCCCAATTGTACTAACTGTGGCATCCTGAAGCGGCTTGAGATCACCACTTACACCCTTGATCTCGATAACCTCACGCCCGGTCAGACCCAGCGAAGAGGCCGTGTCACCCGCTTTGAACTGCAAGGGCAAAACTCCCATTCCAACCAGGTTGCTCCGGTGAATCCGCTCATAGCTCTCAGCTATTACCACACGCACGCCTTGGAGCGCAGGCCCCTTGGCAGCCCAATCCCTCGATGAGCCCGTCCCGTATTCCTTACCTGCCAGAACCACCAGTGACACACCCTCACCCTGGTAGCGCATGGCCGCATCGTATATGTCCATCTGTTCGCCGCTGGGAATATGGATTGTCACGCCGCCCTCGGTGCCGGGAGCGAGCAGGTTTCGAATCCTGATATTGGCGAATGTACCGCGCATCATCACCTCGTGATTCCCACGCCGCGAGCCGTA
>CAVOEZ010000361.1:0-5163 GCA_963694355.1 Latescibacteria bacterium UBA2968
ATTTTGACCGCAGATCGCGTATTTCCGCCAATTCCGGAGACGATCTGACAGCGTCCCCCGGCGCCCGCGACAGCAGCTGCCCCGATATCTCGAATCTCTGAAGCGGAAAGGGAATAAAACTCGCCTGATCCGCCGCAGATCACCATTGTTTTGTCTCCCTTGATACCAGACAGGTGCCGAATATTTCCCTCCATTCCTTCGAGGTCTACTTCATGTTTTCCCTGTCGGGTTCGGGACATTTTCATCGGTGTCATTACGAATACGTAAACCCCCAGGGCACCAAATGAATTTCGAAGGTTGGCGGCCATTCTAACGTTCTCCTTTGTAAGGATCAAAGGCACGGGCAATGTTCCGCATTCCGGCTGCGATCAAGCCGCCGTCTGAACCCAGGGCGATAAAGGTGTATCCGGCCTCGACCGTATCGGGAAGCTGGTCTGGATTCAGGAGAAGTATACCTGCGGATTTTCCGGCATTCTTTGCAGCCTCCGAGACTTTACGTTTTGCGTCCAGGAATAGAGGATGGTCGAATTGCTGAGGGATACCCAGGTTTACGCTCAAATCGAGCGGTCCAATGAACAGTACGTCGACGCCATCCACAGCCGCTATATCGTCGATACATTCCACCGCTTCCGCCGTTTCAATCTGTACAACAGTTGTTAGATGCTCGTGTCCTTTTTCGAAGTATTCGTCGAACTCGGCACCGAAGGCGCTACCCCGATTGAGTTTGGCCACGCCTCGAATTCCCCTGGGTGGATACCTCATTGACGAGACTGCCAACTCCGCTTCCTCCACGGTGCTCACATAAGGCACCATTACACCGGAGGCGCCGAGATCCAGAACACGTTTGAATCTGGTTGGATCATTATTTGCGATGCGTACAATGGGAACAGCAGGTGTAGCGGAAATCGCCTGAAGCTGATATACCAGGCTTTCGTGATCGCCCGAGCCGTGTTCAATGTCGATCAGGACCCAGTCGAATCCTGACTGGCCCGCCATTTCCACCGTGAGGCTGGAACCCAGATTCAGGAAGGTCCCAGCTACCAGTTCTCGATTAAGTGCCTGCTGTCGAATACTCTTGATCATTTTTCAACCTTTCCTGAAGATGAACGGTCTGCAGAATAGTGTACGTGAACCCATACTAGGGATGTTCTGAAAGTGGGCGCCGGCCCAATTTGCCATTAGCGAGCTGTCACATCATGGATGTAATTCCTCTTCATCACAGTCTGGTCGATTCGGGTCTTCGATCACCGATCCGTGACTCAGATACTCCAGCGCCTTCTCGTAACTTCTGTTCTGTAAAAAGTGAATCAATTGAGGTTTGGCTGTAGTCGCAATGTCGGTTTGAATGCGACCGATTTCGGTTAGATGGTCTGCAATATTCTCTTTCCTGGCGATTGCGGACATCAGCGACGTCAGGGTCTCCCTGAGTTGATTTAATTGATTCAAAGTCATGTGTATATCTCCGGTGGCTTGATTTTGTATCATCTGCGATTAACAAGACGAGAGAACTAACGAAAATAGGGCGCCGGATCCCGCTCAACTTCGGCAAGCAATGTGTCCACAAAGTTTCTGATGGAGAACATACGACACTGCGCATTCCCCACGCTTCCTTTGTGCAGCCTGCCGCAATTTTCCCAGAATTCACCCAATTCCGGACGCTTCAGATATCGATACTTTGCGGAATCGTCTATTGATCGGCATTTGTCCCAATAGAACGTTTCTACAAGGTGAATATATGTCGAGGTGGAGTAGTCAACGCCGATCATCAGGATCATTCCTTCGGCATTGTAGGCCTTGACCATGGGGGACCGGGTTCCATAGGTTTTTCCCCATGGCGGGAGATCCCATGGAGACGGTAACCCCTCCAGGCTGGCGTGATCGGCAACAAAGGCATGCGCATATTTTCCTCTTGCCGCCACGGAATGCGAGTAGTGGTCGGAACGATGGGTTCCCGGCATTAACCTGAAAAACTCGGTCAACCACCCCACGGTGGATGGCGTTGTCTCGATATTCCAACTTCTTGCTCTGCGATCTGCCTCCACAAGGTTGAATGAAGGCATCAAGATCAGTCCATCCGGTCCAACGGCTATTTCCAGGGCGCGAACAACAGATTCTGCTCCATCCTCTATGGTTCCCAGGCTCTTGAACGAGGAGTGTATAAACAGAATATCCGCCCGTTTTACACCAAGGGTATTCAAGTTACCAGCAATTGTCTCAGATGTGTATGGCATAAGGGTTCAGATTTCCAGGGTCATACCGTCTTCAGCGATGAACACGCGCTTACCCAGTATGTCCTCGGCCTTCTGTAACTCAGCATCCGAATCCTCCAGGATGGCCCTGCCATGATGGAAAAAACCCAGGCGTCCGAATGCCACATTGCGGTTGTGCAAAAACTCACATACTTCAGACACCTTGTGATGCCCGGTCTCCATCAGAAAGAGATCACTGTCCGGTACGAAATCCTCGAGTTCTTCAATATGTCCCACATCACCTGATGTGGTGATGGCGCCGTCCGCTGTTTCGATCCGCAGCGAAAAGGACTGCCAGAGTGCTCCATCTTGGGGGATGCCCAGATGCGTATTGTGGCGTGCCTGGACACTGAATCCGTCCTGGTCGTATACATCGCCATCTGTATAGGTCTGCGCCTTCAGGGTAAACCCAGGATCGAACGATTGGGAAGGCCCGGCCAGCACACCCAGGATGCCCTTCCAAACGCTCAAGTTCGGGATAAACACCGGTATGGTCTTGCCCGCAAGACCCGCCTCCGGGTCGCGACTGCGACCGTCCAGTTTCTGCATGGTCCAAATCAGATTGGCCAGCCCGCCAACGTGGTCCATGTGCGGATGCGTGATGAAGATTGCCCGAATTCTCAGGAGATCGAGACCGGCGAGATGCGCGGTGTAGGAGCACCCTTCACCAGCGTCGAACCAGTAGAGTTCGTCGGTGTGCTCGATCACGTATGACGTGTGTCTCCGACCTGGCATCGGTTCTGTGCCACTGCACGTACCCAGAAAAGTGAGTTTCATTTCAAGACTCCAGGAGATCTCTCAAATAGGGTGGTAATGCAAAAGCCGCACGATGAATCTCGCCCGTGTAATACTGCAAATTGTTAGCCCTGGAAAAGGCGTTGGCAGCGTCAGGGTTCAGATCGGAAACCGGGTTAACCGGAGTCCTGGATGCCAGGACGAATGACACAGTCCCGGTGGTGTAGGTCGGCAGCAGCGCCATATAGCAGGATACGTTGTTCGGTCCGAAAATGTCACATATCTGTTGGTGCATATGGCGAAATGCCCGGGAATCCAGGGCTGGGGATATTGCCTGGAACACGACAAGGCCGGTGGGTTTCAAATTTCCGTGAATATTTCGATAGAACGTCGAGTCAAAAGCGCCTGAATCATTTCCAGCGTGCTCGACAGCGTCTACGAGAATCAGATCAAATTCTCCAATCTCGTCCCTCTCCAGAAACTCCGCAGCGTCCTCGATATGTAAATCGACTCTTCGGTCCTTCAGTGAATTTGAAAGATCCGGTAAGTGACTTCTGCATGCCTCGACCACAACAGGATCGATTTCGACCACATCTATGTGTTCGATTTCAGGATATCGGAGCAATTCTCTTGCGGCACCCCCATCCCCACCACCTACAATGAGTGCTGTCTTTATCCCCCTGTGGATCTGAGCGGGTATGTGTGCGATCATTTCATGGTAAACAAATTCATCACGCTCCGTACAGGTCACCGTGCCGTCCAGCACAAGTAATTTTCCAAAGCCATACGTATCCAGAATTTCAACGGTCTGGTGTTCCGATTCTTTTTGGAACACCTGTCCTCGATGTCGAAGCGAAAGGGCAATATCCTCCTCCCGCCGCGTGAACCAGATATTGCGTTCGTCTGAATCCCGCATGTCCCCCGGAGTTTCGGTCTCCGGAAATGACGCTGGTGAACTGGATTCCGGGAGCTGGTCTGCTCTGCCTCGCTGGATCTCACGAGCTTCTACCCGCTCCGGCGCGAGGGAACTCTGCAGGGATTCCCGGGCTAGCCCCGGGTCACAGAATTCTCCGCATGTGAACAGGTCTACCGCGGCAAACGAATATTCTGGCCAGGTATGAATTGAGAGGTGGCTTTCCTGGATAACGACAACACCGGAAACCCCGTATGGAGAGAAGTGGTGGAAGGTCGAGTTGATCACCGTGAAACCGGCCTTCATTGCCGCCTTCACCATGGATTGCTCGATGTAAGATGCGTCGTTCAACAAGGATGGGTCACAACCAAAGAGCTCAAGCAGGATGTGTCGACCGAGGGCGTTCATCTAGAGATTACTCAACAGGGCTTCCACGAATTCCCTGCTTTTGCGCGCGGCTTCCAGGGGTTCAGCCCAGGTGATGGATTCCATCTCTATGACCAGATGGCCGGTGAATGCTGCAGCGCTGAGGATTTCGAGTAGTGGCCCGAATGGTAGATCCCCGGTGCCAAAAGGAACGGGTTGGTGATTTCGCTGATCCCTGAGATGGACAACCCCGATTCTCTCCGGAAATTCTTCAGCGAAAGCGAGTACGTCCTGACCTGCTGAGAGCAGATGTCCGGAATCAAGCAGGATCTTGGCTCGGGGATCGAGGTGGGGCATCACTGATCTGAAATCCTCAATGGATTCAAGTCGGTTACCCACTTTGTTCCCCAGATTCAACGTTATGTCTTGTACGGTTTCCAGAAGACGACCGCATCCTTCGATGAGGTCATCCAGTGCCTCAGGTGTTCGAGCACCACCCTTGATGTTTACAGATGAGAGCCCAAGGGCACGGGCAAGATGGATGTCCCACTCGACCTGCCGGAGGTTGTAAGTTAGATTTCTCTCGTTCGAATCCGCTTTCCGGCCAGTGAGGCTGCGGATGCTCAACCCGGACAGTCTGACTCCCTGTTCCTGCAGTTGATCCCGGACTCTTTGTACGGAATATTCCGGGTGTACGGGAGAACTCTCCGTCCAATCCCGAAACAGCTCCACACGCTCGAAGCCGGCGCGGGTGACAAAGCTGAGCGCTTCTGGCAAGGGAGCTTCCGGACAGGCGGTGGTGCTGCAGCTCAATTTCATTTCAGTCTTGCCGGACCCAGGAGCGCTCAAGATACACCCTCCCAGTACTGCCACATGTCGTCGGGTGTCTCGAACAGGATG
>CAVOEZ010000362.1:0-5154 GCA_963694355.1 Latescibacteria bacterium UBA2968
GAGATAGGGTCTGTCCTCGGCGTTCACCCAGCCGATACGTAGGCAGATGCAGGATAATCCGTGGACATCCGAGTATGTGCGCGCGAGGGCTTCTCCCCAGACCTTGCTGGCCGAATACGGCTCTGTGGGTCGGGTTGGGTCCCTGTGTGTGATGAGCGGAATTTCAGCGGGCACATCATCGAAGCGACACTCCTTGATGGCTTTGTAGGGTTCATCCTGCTGGTAGCCCCAGGTGGCCATAACCGAACTGGCATAGATGATTCTCTTCACTCCGGTCAACAGGCACGCTTCGAACACATTGTAGGCGCCGATCATGTTGCTGTTGAGAATATTCTCCCAGGGGGCGTCCGGGCGCGGGTCGGCCGCCATCTGGACCACAATGTCCATCTCTTCCGTTGCTGCAATCACCTGATCCAGATTGGAGAGATCCGCGAGAAAGAACCGATCTTCCGGTATCTCCATGGTGACCCCTTCGGGCGCCCGTTCCGATGGCTGGGAACGACGTGCCAGGGCGTAAACTTCATACTGTTCAGGTTGCTCTGCCAACTTTCGGTATATGGCCCCGGCGATGAGGCCATATACCCCCGTGATTAGGACTTTTTTGGGTGACATTGGACTACCTCCACGTTGCCTGCCTACTCCGACATTGCGGTGTCAAGCCGCTGAGCGGAATCGTGTGCCCACGCATTGAGGACCAGAATTTCTGTGAATCAACGGGCATCAAAATTGGGTAAATACCCCCAAAAGTCAACGGAATTCTGCCTGCCGAAAGGGGTGAGCGAAAAACGTTGACAGCGATGATGCTCCACCTATATTATTGGACGGAAGACAGGTTTGCAGAGTTCTGCCGCCCTACAAAACTCCCCCGATTGCGACACGCCAGTCACCACTACCCTCCGGAGAAGACAGATCCAATGAGATACAAACGCATCATCCTCAAGTTGAGTGGCGCGGCCGTTGCCGGCAAACGTGAATTTGGATTCGATCCGAACGCTCTCGAATATATCGCGGACGAAATTCTGACCGTCCACAATAAAGGTATCGAGGTCGGGCTGGTGATCGGTGGCGGAAACATATTTAGAGGAAGTCTCGGCGCGCAGTGGGGCATCGAACAAGCGGAAGCTGACAATATCGGAATGCTAGGCACGATTATCAACAGCCTGATGTTGCGCGGCGTGTTGACCGCCAAGGCGGATGTGGAAGTCCGTGTTATGACCGCCATTCCAATCGATGCGGTTGCCGAACCGTATATCCGATTGCGGGCGATGCACCATATGGAAAAGGGGTATCTCGTGATCTTTGCCGGCGGTATCGGAAATCCATATGTAACCACAGATTACCCGGGCGTTCAGCGTGCGCTCGAAATGAGAGCAGATGCGATTTTCTATGCAAAACACAGGACTGCGGGCGTGTATACCGATGATCCGAACAAAAACCCGGACGCGAAGCTCTATCGCAGTGTGAATTACACCACAGTGATCCGGGAGAATCTCGGTGCACTGGACCAGTCCGCCATTCTTCTGGCGCGTGACAACAACCTGCCGATTCATGTATTCGATTTCGACAAGAAGGGTTCGATCCTACGCATTCTCGATGGTGAGGATGTAGGCACGCGGATCGCCCAGGTCAGCCAGGACGATCTCGATACCTGATCCACTTTCCTACCCTCTATGTCCAATCCAGCAGCCCCTCTCCTGACAATCAACAGCGTTGCGCCGATCCGTATTTGCGATAACGGCGGCTGGACCGATACATGGTTCGCCGAGTACGGTCGAATTTTCAATATCGGTGTCTACCCATATGCCGAAGTGCAGATAGAGATCCGTCCGGTGGACGCCCAGGAAGACCGGATCATATTGCATGCGGAAAACTACGGGGAACGCTACGTTGTTCAGCCTGAGCAAATCGAATGGGACCGGCACCCGCTCCTGGAGGCCTCCATCGAGCGGATGGGCGTGCCGGACGAGATGGCGATCCAGGCGACCATTTATTCGGAGGCGCCAGCCGGCGGCTCCACGGGCACCTCTGCGGCAGTCACCGTGGCGCTTATTGGGGCTCTGGACAGATTGACGCCCGGGAGGATGACGCCCCACGAGGTAGCCTACACCGCACAGTCCATTGAAGTGGATATGCTGCATCAGCAGTGCGGTATCCAGGATCAACTTTGCTCCGCATACGGCGGCATCAACTTCATCGAGATGTTCGATTATCCACGTTCGTCCGTTTCCGCTATTCGGGTTTCCGATGCGATTTGGTGGGAGCTGGAACGCCGGCTTGTGCTGGTATATCTGGGAAAGTCGCACAGTTCGTCAAAAGTACACGAATCCGTTATTGCGGAGCTGGAGGGCGCGGGCCCGAACTGCAAGCAACTTGTGGACCTGCGCCAAACCGCAGGGATATCCAGAGATGCACTGTATGCCGGTGACTTCGAGAGCCTGGGGCGATCGATGGTGCAGAACACGGAAGCTCAGGGAAGGCTTCACCCGGACCTGATCAGTCAGGATGCCGCACGAATCATCGAAATTGCACAGGCACACGGAGCGATAGGCTGGAAGGTAAACGGCGCCGGTGGTGAAGGCGGATCATTGACGATTCTGTGCAACACGCGTTCCGACGAAAAGCGGGCGATGATTCGAGAAATCGAGGCGGAAAACAGTTTGTTCAGGAGTATTCCCATCTATTTGAGCCGTTTTGGTCTGCGAACGTGGGAAGTGGCTCCTCATTCGGCATGAACGCTACATTCTGGAGGTTGGATCCATGAAGATCCTGGTGGTTGGAAAGGGTGGTCGGGAACACACATTCGTTTGGAAAATTGCACAAAGTCCGCGGGTGACTCAGGTGTATGCAGCCCCTGGGAATCCCGGGATGGACAAACACGCCACATGTGTGGGCATCGGAGTGGATGATATCGAGGGTCTGGTGGCCTTCGCAGAGCAAGAGAAAATCGACCTTACCATTATCGGGCCCGAAGATCCCCTGGCCAAAGGGATTGTAGATCGGTTCAAGGAGAAAGGGTTAGGCGTGATTGGGCCTACGCAGGCAGCCGCTCGTATAGAGTCGGACAAGGATTTCGCCCTGGAATTGATGCACAAATACAATATTCCTACAGGATGGTACGAGACATTTACCGAACCGCAGTCGGCAAGAGATTTCATAGAAGACAGGGGCGCACCCATTGTTCTGAAGGCCAGCGGACTTGCAGCAGGGAAGGGTGTGATCGTTTGCCAAACCCGGAAAGAGGCTTTCGATGCGATCGATGAGGTGATGGTGAAGCGTGCCTTTGGTGATGCTGGAGACAAACTGGTCATCATGGAATTTCTCGAAGGTGAGGAGGCTTCCATCTTCGGATTCACTGACGGCGAGCATATGGTGTGTCTGGCGCCGTCTCAAGACCATAAGCCCGCGTATGACGGTGACAAAGGCCCAAACACGGGTGGAATGGGCGCCTATTGTCCTGCTCCGGTGGTCACACGGGAACGGTATGATGAGATCTACGAAACGGTGATGGTGGCGACCCTGAAGGCGTTGGCGGCGGAGGGCATACCTTTTTCGGGCATTCTCTACGGCGGTCTCATTTTTACGGAGGATGGTCCCAAAGTGATCGAGTTCAATTGCCGCCTGGGCGACCCTGAAGCGCAGGCAGTGTTACCGCTGCTAAAGACCGATCTGGTGGACATCTTCGCTGCGATTAACGATGGCACCCTGGCCGATCTGAAAGTCGAAACCGAAGATCGTGCGGCCGCCTGTGTGGTGCTTTCATCCGGAGGCTATCCGGGTGACCACGAGACCGGATTCCCGATTGCCGGTATCGAGGACGCCGAAGCATTGGAAGATGTGGTGGTCTTTCATGCCGGTACCACGGAAGCCAACGGAGAGGTCGTTACGGCTGGGGGAAGGGTTTTGGGGGTGACCGGAATCGGGGATGATATCGAAGCGGCGATCAACCGGGCATATGAGGCGGTGGATAAGATCTCGTTCGAAGGTGCGTATTGCAGGAGAGATATCGGTCGCAAGGCACTGGATCGAAAGGCAGACTGACCCGATTCGTGTGTCCCTTGACCGGGAGGCAGATGTGTTTTCAAAAGTAGTCCGCAAAATTCATATGTATCTCGCGCTTTTCCTCACGCCCTGGGTGTTGATGTACGGATTAAGCACCGCCGCGATGAATCACAGGGATTTTCTGAAGGATCTTTACGATAGTTCTGCACCGAAATATGAAAGCATTTCATCACTCACCTATGATGGCAAGTTCACCGATGGGGCTGATTCACGATTGGTGGCCGAGCAGATTCTCGATGACCTGGGAATGGCAGGCTCACACCGTGTAAGAGGCAAATTGGAAAGCGGCAGGATTCAGATTTTCAGGGATGATCCAGTTTCACCAAAACGGATAACGTATAGACCAGAGTCCGGTGAGCTTGTTGTGGAGCGTGAAGTTTTCCGCGCACCATCCTTCCTCGAACGCATGCATCGCCGCAGGGGGTATGGAAAAGGCTTCCTGGTCGACGATTCGTGGGCGGTGTCGGTTGACCTCGTGATCTTCGCGATGATTTTTTGGGTACTATCCGGACTCTGGCTGTGGTGGGAGCTGAAGGTTACTCGAAAGTATGGTCTGGCTTGCCTGACCGGGGGCCTCGCGGTATTCGGCATGTTTCTGTTCACTATTTGAGCCCGATTGGCCATGACATTCAACCACTTAAACCGTCGAACCCACTTGTATCTGGCGTTGATTTTGATGCCCTGGTTTCTTATGTACGGCGTCAGTTCCATTCCTTTCAGCCATCAATCCTGGTTGGGGGATTACTACAAGGACGGTGTGCAGAATTGGAAGTTGAGGTTCGATCAAACATATGAACGTGTGGTGGACGACAAGGAGGATCTTCGTGCATCAGGCCGGTCTATTCTGAGTGACCTGGGGTTGGAGGGTGCATTTGGAATCAACAGGCGGAATAACAGAGTCACGATTTATCTGTTCGACTTCTGGTCTTCTGTACGGGTAACGTACAATTTGCAGAAGAAGTGGATCAAGGTAGAAGACAAGAGGTTCAGATGGGACCATTTTATCACTGGATTACACGCTCGGGGGGGATTTCAGCAGGATAATGCTCTGAATGATGCCTGGGCAGTTATTGTGGACCTGGTTTGCCTGAGTTT
>CAVOEZ010000363.1:0-5123 GCA_963694355.1 Latescibacteria bacterium UBA2968
TTTTTCACGGTGGCAAGGTCCGGTTCTGCCGGGTCCCAGTTGTCAGACATATCCACTCCCTCTGTTTTTTATCGGGTTTGTTCCTGAATTTCAGTCGGTGGTTATTCGATTACGACCGTAGCGATTCACCGGGGGGAATGAAATCGACACGCGCTTGAACCAGAATCCAGACAGCAACAATATATGATCCGACCCCTGAATCGCAAGCAATCTACCGAACTGGAGGCACTCTTGTACACGAAAAGGAGGGCTTGATGGCCCTCCTCACTTGAGTTGATGTCGATATTGATTTTCAGCGTGATCAATGTCGTTTGAGATCGGCCTCCATATAGGCTCTCAAAATCGCATTCATTCGCGTCTGATATCCCTTTCCCCAGGATTTGAAATAAGTAAGGACATCAGGATCGATTCTCAGAGAGATCGCCTTCTTGCCTTGGGGCATGACCACCTTCAAAGTAGAAACATCGAAATCTTCCAGCAATAGGGAATCGGTATCTGTCTGAATCGCTGAGTCGAGTTCCTCATCAGTCAAATTCCTCAGTTTCTGTATTTCTGTTCTATCCATAGTCTTTCCAGTAGAGGCTTCTTTCATCTGCCCTTGACCTCCGCGCGGAAATAATTCGTATCTTGTTCTCGCGCTTTGTAAAAATTACTGTGATTTCTAGTCCCTTGTACAAACCGATTGCCAGAAATCGATCCTCTGTGAATTGGGAACGATGGCTTTGTAACTCGATAACCCGCCTATCCCAGATCTTCTTTGCACCCTCAAAGTCGATGGGATGCTTTTTGAGATTGGCATCTCTCTTGTCTGGATCCCACTCAAATTCCATAGAATAATATACATAATGTATATACGAAACGCAATGCTGTTTATTTTACACCACTCACGCCATGGTCCACTGCTACAGTATTTCCACAACCGTATCCCGGTTCTCCGGGTCGAATGCAACAAACGTCGCGCCGCCTTCGGTGAAAAAGGTGTTATTCTTGAACAAAGCCCGCGAATTCGCCTCATCGAGAGGTCTCCCGTCCACCTTCACACCCTTGACCTCCACATCACGCACGCGCAGCGTCAGTTCCGGTACGCGCACCGGCAAATCCAGCTTGATCTTACGTGCTTCCACCTCGATCTGGGCCATCTCCCTGACGCAGGCGTAATTTGTAATCTCACTGCACTTTCGCCACTGCGTCCTTTCGCCATCGGGATCCCGCTCCTTCAGCCTGCGAACCACCGTCTTGAACGCATTGAACCCACGCCGATCGTCATCGTGCATTCCGTAAAACCCCTGCCAGTGACTGATCAGAACAGTGGGATCTCCAGCATCGATCACCGCCGGCAAACGACCGCCCTGAAGGTCCGAAGTGATATACTTGTTCGGATTCACTTCGCCATACCCGGTCCAGGATCCCGTCCAGTCTCCGGAACAGGCGATCACCTCACCCATTGCTGTTCCCGCCTCCCTATCAGGATACCAGACCGGAGTCGGCACGCCGCCATCCCCATTTACACGCTTGAAAAAATACGGCGTTGGGTTGCCAGTCACTTTCCTCACCGCCGCCTCAGCGCACTTTGCATAGAAATCCAATGGATTCCCGAATCCCCCGGGAGAAGTCACACCTTCCGGCGTCAGCCCCACATTGTGAAGAATCTGGCACGCCAATGTGATATAGTCAGTAACCAGCTCTTCCTGGTCGGTCGGTAGTTGATTCCATCCCCATTGCTCCCACAAATTCGGATCGACCGGCTTCAGCGTCTCCAGATCGACAACGAACGTATGTGTGAGCATCTCGGGCGTAATATCATAATTAGGAACGATCACCTCGCGGCACATCTTCAACCAGCTCTCCTGCTGATCCTTGCTGAACAACGGCAACCCCTCATCGATTCTCCCCAACGCGGCAGGGCAAGGTACCACACTGAACTTCCCCTTCACACCTTCCTCCAGGCACCACTCCGCGAACTCTCGCGTGAACGATTCCGGATGCACCACAGGCACATCCTGCCATCTCCTGTCCTCTCCATCAATAGGATTACGATCCCGCATGAAAAAGTAATTCAGATTCACCAGCAATGTCGAATCATCAAAAATGATCGACAGAGGAACCCGATCCAGCGCATGACGATTGATTTCAACGTTCACCGTAATCTCCCATCTCAACTTCGTTCGACATCGTCCCTTGTCCGCTGTCTGCCTTTTCCTCTGCCTCCGTGGTCTATCGTTCCTCGTCCGTCGTCGCTTCCGCCTTTGCCTCTGCCTCTCTGGTCCATCGTCCGCTTCACTGCCTCACCGCTTCTTCACCATCGTAATCACCGTTCCTTCATCCGTTGATTCGATTCTAACCTCATCCATAAGCTCTTCCATAATCTGGAGCCCCCATCCCCGCTTGCTTTCTCCCCGGTGGCGACGCTCCTCGGACTGTTGCTTCGCCTCCTGCAGGTCGAACCCACCTCCGGTATCCGTGACCTGAACGATTAAAGCATCCTCTTCCATCTGGAAATGGACATGGACCTGACCTTCTCCCTTGCTGTGCTCGAAGGCGTTGATGCACGCCTCGATCAGCGACATCTTTACTTCCTGGGTCTTGTCCTTGTCCAGACCTATGAATTTCCCGACCGCCTCCGCCGTTTCAGCGGCCGCAATCTCCATATCGGGAAGATTCGGTATCGACAGGTCGACGCCCTTTTTTAACCGTTCATCCATACCAGCTGCCTTCGTCTAAGAGGATTTCGCAGACCTGAACACCTCGGACAATCGCCTCGCCACCACCTCATCCTCGCCCGCTTCCATCATATAGGGCATAATTTCGATCCCGTTCTCCCGGGTAAAAACTTCAATTCTGGGCTCTCCCTCGGACAACCTTTTGTAGGTCTCCTCGGCGTCGATCCCCAGCGTGGCACTGTCCCAGTCAACCGTCAAAACGGGGGCCACATTTGATCTCCCGGGCTGACGAACATCCGTGGTTACAGTCGGGTACTCCAGTGCGGCGTCGGCAATCACATCCAGTCTTCTCTCCCATTCCTTCCACTCCGAATCGTGATCTCGCTGTATCCATTGCTCAGCTGCTGCCAGAAGACCCATGATCTCCTCTTTGCCGGCCTTCATAGGTCGCGCCAGGGCGTGATGCGGTGCGCCATTCATGAAGGCAGCCTGCAGAAGGTCCTTCCGTCCCAGAACCAGACCGGAAGACTGGGGACCACGCAAACACTTGCCGCCGCTGTAAGCCACAACATCGACACCTTCGGACAGATAGGTATTGGGAACATCCGGTCGTTCAGCCGCCGCGTCCACAAAGGTGGGAATCCCGTGCTTTTTCCCCATTTCGGCCATTTGCTTTACGGAAATCTTTCCTCGTTCAGCGGCATCCCCGAAGATCGCAAACATAGCCGTCTTCTCATTGACCGCCGCCTCGAGATCTTCCAGTGTCTCAACATCTACGATCTTCATCCCCACCATCCGGATGGCGTGGTCATAGACATGGCGGTGGCATGACTGCGCGATCACCTCGTTCTTCATACCGGTCGTATCGGGAAGTCGTTTCATCTTTTCTTTGTCATTTCCGGTAACACAAGCTGCCGTCACCTGACAGAGCGCGGCAGCACACCCGCTGGTCACTATTCCGTATTCACATTGCATAAGTTCGGCAAGTCGCTCACCCACCTTCTCCATCAACTCATCCAAATGCACATAGGCTCTCGAGGCCTGCGCCATTGCCTCCCTGGCCTCCGGCAGCATAAGCGATCCACTGATAATCGTATACGTACCCATACAGTTGATCAGGGGCCGAACACCAATAGATTCGTATGTCGGGACAGCGCTCATCATTCTCTCCTCTTCTGAGTGATCTATATGATCCACGCTTCTTCAACTATGACTGAATACCTCTCCCATTCAAATCCCAGACCACTTTGCCAGACCGAAATGTCATTTCACATCCCAGTCTCAGCGAACCTGATGCCCTGTTCCCACCGGAATCCACAAATCCGAAATCACCTGGTGTCAAACTCAGAACCGCAACATCGGCTTCAGACCCTTCGGTCAGATTCCCCAGTTTGGGTCGCCGAATCATCTCTGCAGGCCGCTGGGTCGAACGAAAGATCACCTCCTGCAGGTCCATTCCCATAGCCAGAAACTTGGACATCGTCGGCAGCATGGTGGCATTGGGTATCAGCCTGCTAAGCTTGTGCAAATCCGTACTGATGCTGTCAGGAGGAAAACCCTGTTCGATCGCTGGTTTGGCTATTCTGAACCAGAAACTTCCAGCGCCATGTCCCGTATCCCAGAGTACGCCACGTTCGCGTGCGCGCCAAACATAATTCTGTACCTTTCCCGATTCATCCAGCAATGGAATATGTTTCGCATACAGATGCGTGTGCATATCTCCCGGGGCCATTCGCCCCAGAAGCTCAGCATAAGAACGGGTAGGCTTCGGGTGAAAATCGATCATCGCGATCGTATCGCTCAGTCGGGCAGCCTCAATAGCGCCGCCTGCTGCTTCCCAGCCGGGCCCTCCGAAATGAGCCGTCTTGGATCCCACAATGTGATCAGGAAATCGCTTGATCATCTCCGCACAGGGTCGCGGCTCCATCTCCGTAACATCCTGCTCGGGCGATCCCGTCATACCGGCGCCCACAATATTCAGGAAAGCCAGCACCCGGGTCTTCGATGGTGTAATGATCGTCGCCAGGAAATCTTCGAAGTCCCTCCAGCCGGAACCGCCAGTATCCACCACGGTGGTCACGCCTTGGGGAAACGCATGCTGATCCGGAAACAACCAGCCCTTGTATCCGCCATATACGTGAACATGAATGTCGATCAGGCCGGGGGTCACAAACAATCCGGACACATCGATAACCCTGTGCGTCTCCTCGAGATCCTGTCGTGCCGGAGCGATCTTTCCGTCGGTAATCGCAACATCTGCCGGACCATCGATCCCGTTCACCGGATCGATTACGTGTCCACCTTTGAGAATAACATCAGACACCAGATTCGTCCTCACTCAGCCAGCGCGTAGCGTGTAGCCAACCACGGCGCAACGTCCAGTTCGGTCTCGCCATCCAGAATCCACTTCGCATTATACTCTCCCATCGCAACCGCAAACTTGAATCCTCGTCCGCTCCAGCC
>CAVOEZ010000364.1:0-5116 GCA_963694355.1 Latescibacteria bacterium UBA2968
GATCGTGGTAGGTGATTTCGACGGGGGTGGCGCTGAGGACGATGTTCTCGTCACCGCCCTTGATCCTGCGGGTGAAGAACTGGATGTGCCGCTCGTGTTGTTCCTGGATCGAAAGCCCCCTCAGGATGTGAGTTCTGGGACGGTGGTCGAAAATCTGGAGCAGGGAAGACACAGCATTCGAGTGGAAGCGCCTTCATTGGGCATCCGCGCCAGCAGAGATGTAGTTATTCGGCAGACGGTTTCAACATTCTCCGTAGTTTCAACCGATCCTGAGGATGGTGCCACGGGTGTGGCTTCAGGCCAGACTGAACTGAGGGTGACCTTCAGCGACGAGATAAAACAGCAGGGCCGGTTTATCGATGCCAATGTGATCGTGAAGCCCAGGCCACCAGGAGGGGTGCGGAAAGACAAAATGTCTCTGGAAAACAACGGGACCATTCTTGTGATTCCTCTTGAACTGGAGGAGGGTGCCAGTTATACGCTTTCCGTAACGAGCGCCAGGGGGCCCAACAATCAGTCGTTGAATCGACCCGTTACCGTTGCTTTCTCCACAGGCGCAACTGTTGAGGAGTTGGCTACGATTACCGGTACCATCGAGCTTTCCGCTCTTCTGGCTGCGGCAAAACAGGCGGGTGACGAATCCGGTGATCCAGTGGAACTGATCTCCGGAGAAGTTATCGCCGTTGATGGCGATCGGAAAGAGGCTGGTCGTGGTTCGGTAGATGAAGATGGTGGATTTGAATTGATGGTTCCAGGTGGAAATTTCGTTCTGTTCGTCAATCTGGAAACTTCAGAAGGACGGACAAGCGGTTTCCTGGATGCAGACGGTGATGGTGCACCTGATGGGGTGGTGGCCGTAGCAGGCGAAACATCTGAGGAGATCGTCATAACCGTAGATGAGCCGGAACCCGTGGATGACACGGAGGATGTGGTGCTTGCCGAAGTTGCCGCTTACACCGGAGCAGAAGCGCCTCAGAGCAGTGTGTTCATTGACCCTTACACTGTTGAACTGGAATTACTGGAAAGCGAAGAAGGAGAAATTCTGTTCGCGGCCTACATCGATGGTGCGACGGACCTCTCGGCGTTCGATGTTCTCGTACAGTACGATCCAACGGCCTTGACATTTGTCGAGGTCCTGAAAGGATTCGACGGGATCGAGGACGATGGTGAAGGCAACATCCTCGAGCAAAACGATGGATTCGCTCTTGGCATTACCGATGCCGGGGAGAGTTCAGTCAATTGGTCGGTTGCGCTTCTCGGACCTCTTCCGTCTCAATTGGTAAGTGACCGGGGTGTTGTTGGTATTTTCCGGTTCCTTGTTAACGAGAGCCTGTTTGACGCGTCTTCGGCAGTGGTACCCCAGATTGTGCTTGAAGTTGCCGAAGGGACAGTGGTGCTGCAGCCCTTTGTCGGAGTTCAGACAGAGGGTGAGGGTGTCACCAGGCAGATTGTGGTCAGCTCCGACGAGGCTACGATCGTTGCGGGCTCCGGTCAGGCGACAATCACTGCAGAACTTTTCGATCTGGACGGATTCGCTTTCGACGAGGATGACACTTCCGAACTTACGTTCCTGATTGCAGATGGTCCAGGAAAGGTGAATGGGGAAGACGCTACTACCATTACAGTAACCGGGGGAAAAGCCGAGGTGACCCTGTCCGCGAATGACGGCGGCACCATTCAGGTGAGGATCAGCGCAGAGGGTGCCGGTTCAGCGCTGGTAGAAGTGGAGGCAACAACCCCACCTGAAATCGGCGAGGGGCCGGTAGGTCCCATAGCGCTGGATCTGGATGTTTCCCAGACTGGCGACCAGGGCGTACGTCGTACCATATCCACTCCCGCTGTTGGAGATGAAGTCGTTGTCGAGCTGGTCGCTACAGAGGGTGCAAATGGTCTGATTGCCTTTAGTGCTGCGCTTGCCTACGACAAAAAGCTGGAATACGTGGGCTTTAGCGCAACAGATCTATTCGAAGGTGGACTTCCCATTCCAGTCGCATCTGCCGGTGCCGTTCGGATCAGTGTTGCCTTTGTGACTTCGGCGACGACCACCTCGGCGTCCGGAACGCTCGGATTGTTCACTTTCAAGGTGCTGGAAGAAGGTGAAGCTCGGGTAACTCTTGTCTCCGGCCGCTTTGCAACGGGCCCCGATCCGGTCAAGCTTTCGATTGGATCAGGTGGATCTGTTGTGGGGATTGGAGGTGGTTCCTCGGGTCTGACGCCCAGTGATGGGGACGGCACCTGGTCTATGGACCTCGATGATGCATCCGGAGACCAGAAAGTGCGTGAGCTCAGTGGTGTTGGCGGCGGGCAGGAATTTACTGTACAGCTGATCAACAATCAGTCAGTGAGTCCTTCACTGGGAGGCAGTTTCACAATCCAGTTTGATCCGCAAAAGGTTGAGCCTGTATCGGGATCGGTTTCTGGAATTGTTGGCCCACTGGGTGCGCCTGTTATCGAGGGCAGCACGGTGCGGTTCACGCTTGCTAGCTTGTCCGGCGTGCCGGTGACAGATGGCTTCATTGGTCAGATCGGGTTCAAGACGCTGGACAGTTTCGATGGTGAAACCGAGATTGTTCTGCTAGAGGCTGCGATCGGGGATGCTACATCCTTCGAGAATATCGAATCCAATCCAATGAATTCTGTTGTGATTCGAACAGGAACGGAGGACGGAGACGGCAGCCAGGCCGGGCCCAGCCCGGACTTTGATGGTGATGGCTCTGTCGGCTTTAGAGACTTCATCCAGTTCGCCCAGAAGTTCGGGTCCAAGGATGGCGACGGAGTCTATGCGCCAGCATTCGATCTGGATTCCAATGGGGAGGTCGGTTTCCGTGACTTCATCTTGTTTGCACAGTCTTACGGAAAAGATCCAACGCTGTTCGTTGCTCCCAAATCTGCATTGAGCAAGCCCGTCGGGAGCCCCGAGACCAATCGGAACACCAGTCTCTCCCTCGTCCCCCGAGCTGGAAACAGCGAAGGTGAGGTGAAGCTCCTGGTACGGATTTCTGAAGCGGATTACATAGGCGGATACAGCCTGCGTTTGAAGTATGACGGATCGACCATGGAGTGGTTGGGAGTCGATGGCGTTGCACCCTCGCAGTTCTTGTCAGCAGGAGGCGTATCGATTGTTCGGCCTGAAGGCGTGGATGAGCTCGTTCTTGCCGATATCATACCTGCATCCGATGCTGTGAAGGGTGAAGGGGAGTTGCTGCAGCTCCATTTCAGGATGTTGGACCAGACTGTAGTCGGAAGAGTCGATGTCGTACAAGCTCTTGTGGCCGACGAACTTGGGAATGTGCGTAACTTGATGGGCACCCATATTGCAGATTTACGCAGCCTACCCCAGGAGTTCTCACTGGGGCGCAACTTCCCGAACCCCTTTAATCCGGAAACGGTATTGCCATTCTCACTTCCCGAATCCGTGGATGTGAGATTGGTGGTCTTCAACGTTCTGGGTCAGGAAGTACGGGTTCTTTCCAATGGCAGATTGGAAGCAGGATTTCACAGGATTGTCTGGAATGGACGGGATGAACGGGGGAGAGAACTTGCCTCGGGGATATACCTCACAAGGATGGTTGCTGGAGACTATGTCGGGATCAGTAAAATGCTCCTGATCAAGTAGTTGGTTCACTTTAATAAGAAAAGGGCCGACCGGAGTTTCGACTCTGGCGGCCCTTTTTTCTGGCTTGACAAGAGTAGGGCATTCGTGTATCATTTGTACCGTTGTGCGAACCGGTAAAATATGACGTAAGTGATTGCATAACAATATCTCAGGTGGTCCTTCCTTCTGTAGTTTATCCCCGGATTGCAGGAACAAAAGTCCCGAAGGGCCGGTGTCCTTCCATAGGGAGGGTGTCCCCCAACCCTTTCAGATCTGGTTTTCTGGATTTGGAGAGAAAAGGCCTATGCCTCAACTACAACAGCGCGAAGAGACGATTCTCAACAGTCTCGTCAGCGCTCACGTGACCACAGGTGAGCCAATTGGATCTCGTACCATTTCAAAATCCGGTCTTGGGCTCAGTCCAGCCACCGTTCGCAACTCCATGGCGGACCTGGAGGAGAAGGGATACCTCGCGCACCCGCACACATCTGCAGGTAGGGTTCCCACCGACAAGGGATATCGATACTATGTCGACCAGGTGATGGCAAGGGAAGACCTGGCGGAAGCCGACAGGGAACGCATTCGGCGTTGCATAGCTGCCCAATTGCGTGAGGGCAATATCCAGAGCATGATAGAGCAGGTTTCAAAGGTAGTCGCAGAGGTATCGGAAAATTTGGGTGTGGCATTGACCCCCAGATTCGAACGCGGCATTTTCGAGCGAATGGAACTGGTTCACCTCTCGGAATCAAAAGTCCTCATGGTGTTGACGATCAGGTCGGGCCTCGTCAAGACGATGGTGACAGAAATCGATTCAGCGATCGATATCGCTGAAATGGATGAAACAAGGCGCGTCATTAATGAGCGCCTTTCCGGTCTTACAATTGCGGAGATCCGTGACTCCGTTGTGGAGCGGTTGAAATCTGTTTCAGGCGGATCGCCCAAGCTCCTCCGCATTATTTGCGAGAGTGCGGACTCGCTGTTCAATTTCAGCAGTGGTGAAGATCTGCGCTATGGAGGGGCAGGAAATTTCTTTCTAAAACCTGAGTTCATCAGCCACCAGACGCAGCTCGCCGGTCTGATGGGGCTTCTCGAAGCACGTGAGCCAATGGTTACCATCCTGGATGAGCGGATGGATCAGGAAGGGATCAAAATAACAATCGGTAATGAGAACACCTCCCCCGAGCTACAGGGCTACAGTTTGGTCACATCTCGATATCAGGTGGGTAATGTATCGGGTCTGGTAGGCGTGATAGGGCCCACGAGACTCCCTTATGCGAGGATTATTCCGCTGATTCAGTACATGGCTGAACTGACGGAAGAATTGATCGATCACAAGTAGGAGGTTATTTAGCAGATTATGGAAGAACAAGATGAGCATGTGCAGGTCGAATCATTGGATGAGCGGGATGTTGAGGACAAGATGGACGAGGAAGAAGCTGAAGAAGAGATTGATCTCGACCCCTTGACTGTTGCCCGGAACGAAGCAGAGGACTACAAGGATCGCTGGTTAAGACTTGCAGC
>CAVOEZ010000365.1:0-5114 GCA_963694355.1 Latescibacteria bacterium UBA2968
CTGCCTCCTCTCCCTGTGGGCCCGACCAGGTAGTGTTTGTCCAGTTTCGCAAGGGTGTCCGCGTCACCGATTTCTTTCCACCACTGCGGGTCGAAGCGGTCGTCTCTGGCGAATTTGACCCAGTCCTGGTTCCAGATGTAGATGCCATCAGCGCCCGCCTGCCAGTGGGTCGCCGCTACCGCCCGGTGCATTTCAGCCGAATATAGGTCGTCCTCGCCAAACAGTACCTTGGCGGAACGTGGACGGGCGCCCTTGAAGCCGTCCAGGTTTTGTGCGACGATTTTGCAGTCCGTGCTGTCGGCGAGTGCTTTGTAGTCCTCGATGGGCAGACGGTAGTTCCATCCGCCGGCCGATCCGGCGACGATGACGATGTCCACGATGCGCTCCCGGATCCAGGTACGCACGTCCATTCCTTCGCGCAAGGTGAAGTCCAGATCGTAAGGTACGCGTACTGACAGGTAGAGTGGCCTGCCTGCGTGATCTCCCTTTTCCTTAAGTAGGATCCTGGTCTCTCGGAGCATTTGCGTGAGGTGACGTGCACCTTCTGCGCCCTCGCCTGGACGGAAGAGGCTCGGCCAGCGGCAGAAGTCGAAATCCAGGCCGTCCAGATCGTAGTTGGCGATGGTTTCCGCGACCATGTCCATCCGGTACTGCCGGACTTCCGGCAGGGCGAAGTTGTACGCGAACTGGCTGTATTCGCCCGCACTTTGTCCGAGCAGCCAGTCTGGATGCGCTTTCTTGACCGGGCTCATGTTGGGATCGTCCATCCCGCCGGGCAAGCGGTGATCGTGGCCGTCGTTGAAGCGAAATCCCAGGAAGACGTCCAGGTCTGCCTCGTGGCCGTGTTCGATGATCACTTTCGGCGGATCTGTTCCGTTGTCGATGAGGTCCCGGGCGTTTTCGTAGATGCGCCATTCTCCGGCGCTCTTGAAGCTTTTTCTGTTCTGTCCCCATACAGCACCGACCTGAGTGGGATGTGAGTGCCAGTCGGTCAGGTGGTGAGTGGATGAGCCAAAGTACGGGTCCGTGTTCATCTGCCAGTAGAGGGTGTCCACCATGGTTCCGCGAAGGGGATCGATCGCCTGGCGCACGAGTCCAGACACGCCGATGGGCGCTTCCATATCCGCAGCCTGAAGCGAGGTGCCGCAATACCCCATGATCAGTCGGCGTGGGGATGGAGATCTGTGGTTGTCAGGATGGCATTTCTGAGTCATTTTAGAGTATCTTTGTTATGTTAAGTACCATCGATCCGGCATGGTATCCTTGAATAACCCGGGAGAAGTGGCTATAATTATCTTGTGTGTAATGTCGAGTATGATGAAGCTGGCCGTCAACGGAGTAGAGCATTATGGAAACCATTCGTCTTAATAAAATTGTCGAGAAAGATGGGGAAATTTCGGTGAGCGGATTGCCCTGCAAAAAAGGTCAGCAAGTTGAGATTACTCTGGTAATAGAGCCTTCGGGTGCCTCGAATCGGCCACAAATGGTTGCCCGCCAATTGCGTGACTCCGAATTGATAGGGATTTGGAAAGATCGTGAAGATCTTGGAGACAGTACAGCTTTTGCACGCAAACTCAGGGAACAGGCTCAGATCAGATAAAGGGTTGAGATGATTTCTCAAGATCCTTCTACCTGCCATTAGTCAACAAAGAGAATCCTGGCGACCGATCCATTATGATGTACGGATTCTAATCTGCTTCGGTGCTTCACCGCCCGCCTCGCTGCAACCTGCTGCGTCACCACAAGGTCAAAAAGATACTCATTTAGGATGTAGTTTACCTCAATCCGTGACAATTGTTCTGCGAGGGGAGTCTTCCTGTGCGGAATGCGTGAGCGGCGCCATCGAACAACCGAGCAGGAGGAGCCAGATTCCAGGCGCATCCCACATTAGGCAACCTTTTGGAGGGGAAGTCAGGGCGATCAAGCGACGCCGAAGATGTATTTATCGACATATGAATTCCGGAATTTTCCATTTGGATCAAAGTCGCGTGCGAGTTTCTGGAAGTCGGCCATCCTTGGATAGAGCGCCTGTATCCGATCATGTGACATGTCGAATAGTTTGCCCCAGTGGGGTCGTGGATCGAAGGGGGCGAGTTGCTCCTCCAGAACAGGGAGGAAGGCCTTCACGCCTGGCCAGTCCTTGCGCCAGTTGAAGTGGATGGCGACCACATCGTGACCATACGCGGTGCTCAGCCAGAGTTGGTCCGCCGCGACGGTTCGAATTTCGGAGACGGTCAGGATTGGCTCCAATTGTTCTCGAAGGCCGGCGACCGCTCTGAGCGCCTCGCCTGCGTGGTGACGCGCCACGAAGTACTCGCTTTGCAATTCGTCCCCTTCTTGATCCGGGTCGTTGAAGTGAAAGTGAGGCAGGCGCTCATGCCACGGTCCGATCGTTCCCGTCGGCGTCCATTTTCGATCGGGCGGGTCCTCCCAGAGATGGCCGGTGGATACCAGCGTGGCGCCATTCAGAGATTCCGGTACCGGCAAGGGTTCGCTCGATCCGTTTGGTAGTTGATGCTTGACCCAGAGCGATTCGATGTGGTCTTTCTGCCAGGTTGGAAAGGGGCTGACGCTGTAGCCCGAACCCATGATTTCGTCGAAGGCGTCGTAGAAGTGCGTCAACGGCAGTTTCTCGTAAACGTGCTGTTGTACGGTGAACGAGGGTATCAGATCGAGTGTAACCCTTGTGACGACACCCAGCGCACCCAGCGCAACGACTGCACCGAGGAATTGATCTCCATTCTTGTCGCGTGTGAGGGTGACCAATTCACCATTGGCGACGACCATTTCCAGTCCAGAAACCGGGGTTGCCAGATTGCCGAGGGCATTACCAGAACCGTGTGTTGCGCTCATGCATGCCCCGATGACGGTGATGTGATCCAGTGAAGCCATGTTCGGCAGCGCATAGCCGGCCGCGTGCAGTTGCGGGCAGAGCTCGTTATATGTGATTCCAGCATTCACCGTGGCGGTATTTCGCTCGCGATCGATGAGCAGATTATGGTCGAGCTTGCTCAGGGAGATGAGGTCACCGGTCGTATCGGCGATCTCGTTGAAGCAGTGGCGGGATCCAATGACGCGAACTTTGTCAGCGTTTCGGACGGCCTTCTGCAGATCTGGAATTGTGGATGGTTGGTGAAATCTTGCAGAGTTGAAAGGTGTGTGGCCTGACCAGTTTTGGTGGTGGATTGTCACAGTGTGGGCTCCGGGAGTTCAAATGCGTTGGGTGGATGGGATTCAGGTACGGCTTACAGCCAACGGAAGCCATTCCCGAACGCGCGAAGCTCAGGTGGTCAGGGATTGGACGATGTCCGGGGATGCGGTCTTGCCTTGCAGGCGCGTTCCCAATTACGATGAATCGTATAATGGGGCCAACCTATTGCGCACCCCGTACCTGGGGGTCTTAATACTTCTCCAAGACTTCTGTCAAAGTATCAGCAGTCCATTGATTGATGCTTTTTCCACAAACTTCAGCGGCCATGGCAATTCTTGCGTGAACATCGGATGGAAGACGCAGCATCAGTTTTCCAGAATAGGGCTTTTGAGGCGAACGATTCAATTTCTCACACGTTTCAAGATAGTCATCTACTGCTTCTTCAAAAGCAGAACGGAGTTCTGGAACAGACTCGCCGTGGAAACCAACGACATCATTGATACCCGCAATATGACCAATAAAGCAGCCATCTTCGTCACTATACTCGATTCGGCCCGCATAGCTCTAATGTCTCATGGTATTCATTGTGTGACTCCTGCCTGTTGTAGAAAACTTTTCGCATCGCGTACTTGATATGGTTTTGTCTCCTTCTGAGGATGTGGGCGATACAAAGGGCTTCCACGAGCCTTCATTCCAAATTGACCGAAACTGCTTCTCCATCAATTTACCCTTCGTTCTAAACCACAAAAGATCCTCTTCTAAGGGTTCACCATCAACGAAATCGATTTAAAAAGATGCCTTGCTGGCTGGATCAAGAACGGCTTCCACTACGACTGGCTCGATCTTTTTGAGATCGTCTTTCAATCGATGCTCTGTGTGCCATAGATCATAGCGTTGTTGCATCCTCAGCCAAAGGTCTGGTCCTTGCCCTGCCAGCTTTCCAATTCTGAGCGCCATCTCCGTCGTAATTGGATGCGTGCACGCCATAACACGGTGGAGTTGCTGACGGGACACTCCCAGTCGACGTGCAATTTCACTTACGGACAAACCCAACGCAGGAAGAATATCCTCCCGCAGAATCTCCCCCGGATGAATCGGCGATCGTTTCAACGGACGGTTGGTAATGTATTCAGCCATAATATTCCCTTAATGATATTGTTCAAGATCGACTCGTAATGCTTCATCGTCTTCCCATTCGAACGTGATACACCACGGACCATTGATATGGATGCTGTATCGTTTGGGTAATCCGTGAAGGCTATGAAAATTGAATCCTGGTAAATTTAACTCGACCAATGACTCAACTTGATCCAAAATCTCAAGACGGCGTAAGCATCGAGCTTGCAAATCTTGTCTTATTCGGCGACTATGGCCGCGTTCGAATAGCTCGACGAGGCCTTTGTGCTTAAAACTTTTGATCATATCGAAAAGTAACATAATTTGTTACAGTGTCAACGTTTTTTTGTATTCCGGGTGGTTGTATGTGGGCGGTCCTGGGGGGTATAGCTTTTGCTTTTGGGTAAGGTTGGCCTTTCGCGCAAAGGTGGATTTGCGATCCCTCCTTCGCAGATTCTTCGCGCGGATGAACCGAATAGCGCGCCACCAGGTAACAGATCAGACTGTTGGCCGTGTATTCTGGAAACTGCTCGTGGGTTTCTGGCCTTTTTGGATAACAGGTACTGACGAAGGTAGGAACTTCCCTGGCTATTCCAACTCTCGATACTCCACGTGCATTTCCGATCCAATAGATCGCTCAATCGCATCAAAGTAAGCCGCGACGTGGTATGCGTCCAGGCCGCCGCAGGATGGAGCGGTGCCTTGTTTGACGCACTGCTTGAATTCTGCCAACTCCTCGGCCTGTTCGTCGATGCGGTCGAAGGTGATCCGCTCAGCGTTATTGCCAGCGAAGAGGGTGACTGAATTGTCGTCGCGCTTGTCCCATTTGATTTTTCCTTCAGTGCCG